>NZ_KV816920.1:35266-91068 GCF_001814485.1 Rothia sp. HMSC066G07
CGCAGCGTTTTAACCCGGCGGTGGAGATTATCCACCGTAAACCGCTGAATCTATCCAACGGATGTTTGAGAGCGCCGGTGTGCTGCCGGCGGTCTTTTGCGTTCGGGAGGCGGGCGTGCCTGCGGTTGGAGCCGCAGCGTTTTAACCCGGCGGTGGAGATTACCCGCCGTAAACCGAATATCGTGACTGGAGACCGCCGGTGTGCTGCCGGCGGTCTTTTGCGTTCGGGAGGCGGGCGTGCCTGCGGTTGGAGCCGCAGCGTTTTAACCCGGCGGCGGAGATTATCCACCGTAAACCGCTGATGTGGTGTTCTTAGCCGTGAGCGCAATGCTCCTCCGCGGTGCTGTAGCGTACGCCTTCTGCTTGTCCAGAGCTTAAAGACACGTCCAGAAAGCGCCGCGGGTTCGGCGGTGCTGGCTCGGAACTGATAATCTATATTCTGTGTTTGGTATTAGTGGCACCGAGTTGATTATTTTGGCCATCATCACGTTTGTGGTGATTGGCCCCGAACGCATGCCCGAATACGCCCGCCAGATTCGTGAATTCGTCAAGACTGTGCGCCGCATGGCGTTCGACGCGAAGGACGACTTCAAGGAAGCCCTGGGCGAGACGGGTCTGGAAGATATTAACTGGCGCCAGTACGACCCCCGCCAGTACGATCCGCGCGTGATTGTGAAGCAGGCATTCGCTGAGGATGACGCCGAGCGTGAGCGTGAGGCGAAGGAACGTGAAGAGGCGCTGCTGAAGGAGAAGGAAAAGTCGGAGAGCCGTGCTCTTCCGCGAGGCGCATACGCCCCCTTCGACGTGGACGCAACCTAAGATTTTGAATAGATAAGAACCCCGCACCGTGATGGTGCGGGGTTCTTTCTATTCTCAGCTGTTTGGCCGTCAGCTTCTAGACGCTCAATCTCTAAACGAAGAGCGGCAGGTTCTGACCCGCCCTCGACTCGCCCGACTGCAGCAGCTGCGAGGCGATGGACTGGATTTCTTCTGCGGTGGCGGAGTCGGGGTAACCCCACACGACAGGCATGCCATCGTCACCGCCGGTACGCAGGTTCACATCCAGCGGGACGGAACCGAGCAGCGGTACCGGGTAGGAGAGCGCCTCCGAAAGACGCTCAGCGAGCACCTGACCGCCGCCAGAACCGAACATGTCGAGCACGGTACCGTCCGGCAGGGTCATGGCAGCCATGTTCTCCACCACGCCCACGACCTTCTGACCGGTCTGCAAGCTCAGGGTACCGGCACGCTCCGCCACATCCACCGCGGCGTGCTGCGGGGTGGAAATGAGCACCAGCTCCGCATTCGGCAGCAGCTGAGCCATGGAGATGGCAATATCGCCGGTGCCGGGCGGCAAATCGAGTAGCAACACATCCAGGGCGCCGAAGTGCACGTCCATGATGAACTGCTCCAGGGCACGGTGCAGCATGGGGCCGCGCCACGCCACCGGCTCGTTGCCCTTGAGGAACATGCCGATAGAAATCACTCGAATAAAGCCGCCGCTGACCTTCTGCTCACCCCAACGCTGGGCGGGGGCGGGAACGTCCACGGTCGGCGGAAGAATCAGGTCATCCAGGCGGGTCGGGGCGTCGGTAATACCCAGCAGACCCGGGATGGAGAAGCCGTGCACATCCGCGTCAATAATGCCCACCGCAAGCCCGCGCGAGGCGAACGCGGCGGCAAGGTTCGCGGTCATGGAGGACTTACCCACGCCACCCTTACCGGAGACCACGCCGAACACGCGGGTCAGCGAACCGGGCGCGGTAAACGGGTTAGAACGCTCCGGCTTGAGCATCGAACGCAGGGCGGAACGCTGCTGCGGGTTCATCGCACCCACCTGCAGTTGCACACGGTCGATACCCTCAACGGTGGCGGCGGCGTCACGAACCTGCTGCTCGATGGTGTTCTTCAGCGGGCAACCCTCAATGGTGAGTAGCACCGTGACCTCCGCCCAGTGGCGGCCGGGAATCGGCTCACCGTGCTCATCCAGTTCAGGATGCACGAGTGCAGTCTCCACCATGCCCAGCTCCGTAATGGGGCGGCGCAGTTCGGGGTCCTCGACGCGGGCGAGTGCCGCGTAGAGCGCATCCTGCAGGGGTGAATTAGTGGTCACGGGCGCCTCCCTCACGGGTGCGCTCTGCCTGCTGCTGTGCCTGCTGGGATTCGCGGCTCTGAGGTTGGCTCAAATCGCCTCGGTGGGGATCCTGTTCGGAGTCCTTCGCAGGGCGTTCGGCCTTGTCAGAAGCCTGCTCGGTACCGTTCTCGCTGCCCTCAGAGCTCTTTCCCTCAGCCTCCTGCTCCTCAGCGTCCTTCTCCTCACCCTCGGAAGTGTCGATATCGTCGATAGCCTCCTCCAGGTCCTCAATGTCCTCACTGATGTCCTGCAGTTGCTCGGCGTGACGCTCCTGCTCCTGCGCAATGTTCTGCAGTTCCTCAAGAATGTCACGCAGCTCGCTACGGACGAAGTCACGGGTCGCAACCTCACGCAGAGCAATACGCAGCGAAGCAATCTCGCGAGTCAGGTACTGGGTCTCCTCCAGGTTCTGCTGGTCACGCTTACGGTCCTCAGAGGCCACCACGCGGTCGCGGTCATCCTGACGGTTCTGCGCCAACAGCAGCAGGGGAGCAGCGTAAGAAGCCTGCAGGGACAGCATCAGGGTCAGCAGGGTGAAGTTCAGGCTACGCGGGTCGAACTGCATCTCCTCCGGCGCCAGGGAGTTCCACGCCAGCCACACGCCACAGAAAATGGTCATCCACATCAGGAACTGCGGGGTACCCATGTAGCGTGCGAACGCCTCAGTCATGCGGCCGAAAGCGTCCGGGTTGGGGCTAGCGAACAGCTTCGGCTTGCGGGTGCCGGGGGTGCTCAGCTGCGAGTCGCTACGCTGCGTGCGGGAGTCGCCGCGCTCGCGGTTGCGTTCAGCGTACTTCTTCTCCAGGCGGTCTTTGAGAATGCGCGCCTTATCGATGCGGGGGTTCTCTTCGGTACGGTTTGCGTCGCGGCGGTTCGATTCAGGCAAAGCGTCGTCCTACCTTTCGTACGGGAGTTCCATCATCGTAAGTGCGCCAGTCTTCGGGCAGGAGCGCATCGAGCACGTCGTCGATGGTCACTGCGCCTACCAGGCGGTGCGATTCGTTCACAATGGGAACGATGGTCAGGTCGTAGGTTGCCAGCACGCGTGCCAGCTCTTCCAAACTGGCCTGGTCAGAGACAGGCTCAGTGTCGGTATCGAGGATGTGGCCAATCGGCTCGCTCGGCGGCACACGCAGCAGTTTCTGCATGTGCACCAGACCCAGGTACTTGCCGGTCGGGGTTTCCAGGGGCGGGCGGGTCACCATGACGGCAGCCGCCATCGCCGGGGGAATCTCCTCGGCGCGGATGTGCGCGAGCGCCTCCGCGACGGTCGCCTCGGGGGAGAGGATGATCGGCACCGGGTTCATGAGCGAACCGGCGGTACCTTCGTCGTATTCGAGCAGTCGACGCACGTCGTCTGCTTCGTCGGGTTCCATGAGTTCGAGCAGCTTTTCACGCTGGGCGTCGTCCAGCTCGATGAGCAGGTCGGCGGCGTCGTCCGGTTCCATCTCTTCGAGGACCTGCGCGGCACGCTCATCGTCCAGGTGCGAAAGAATCTGCACCTGGTCCTCGGCGGGCAGCTCCTGCAGAACGTCCGCGAGGCGTTCATCCTGCAGTTCGGCGGCGATCTCGACCATGCGTTTATCGCTCATCTCGTGGATAGCGTCCGCAAGGTCGGCGGGCTTGGAGTTCTCATGGTTCGCAACGAACGCGGTTGCCGCCTGCGGTTCCACGTCGGTGGAGAGCAGAGCCTCGTCCCAGTCGACGATGAGGGTCTCCTTGGAGCGGCGGCGCCACGTGCTGGAGGAGGAGCTGACGCGGGAAACGAACAGCTCGGTCACGCCCCAGTCGCCGTTGCGGCGCTGCTCAATGGCGACGTCCTCAATGACGGCGTCGCCGCTGCCGTCGAGCAGACGCACGCGGCGGTCAAAGAGCTCACCCACGATGAGAGTCTCAGAGTTGCGCTGTTCGAAGCGGCGCAGGTTCACCAGGCCGGTCGAAATGATCTGTGAAGCGTCGATACTTCGCACACGGGTCATGGGCATGAACACGCGTTTCTTGCCGAGCACCTCAACGATGATGCCGACAACAATGGGTTCGCTGCCCTTGGCGGGGCGGGCGCCCGCAATGGATGCGCCCAGGCCACGTTTGAGCACGACGACGTCTCGGAGACGGCCGAGGCGGTCACCGAAGGGGTCAAAAACGTCGAGGCCCAGAAGGCGGGCAATATAAATCTTGCTGGGGGTGCTGAACTTCGAATTGCTCACCTCTCTAGGGTACGCCCCGCCGCGGGGATTCGCACTTTGAGAAGCCTAATTGAACAGGTGTTCGCTACGCCTGTAGAGGAGCTGACTGCCCACCGGGTCCAGGGTTAGGGTGGGCGGTAGAATAGGAGCCATGACTTCTAACCTGCCGAATATTCCCTCGACCCCGCCTTCTTCATATCTGGCCTCGCGCCTGGCGCAGGCTCAGGGCAAGCCCCTGCCCGCCGGTGAGGCGATCGCCTCCTTCGTTCGTCACGATGATGCGCTCGCCGCTTTTGACGTGCTTAGCGAGCAGGATTATCCGGTCACGGCGCTGTACCTGGTCAATGACGGTATCCGCCAGGTGGAGTACCCGGTGCCGTTGCCGTATGGTCGTATCTTGACTTTTGCAGCGCTTCGAGGTGCAGGATTCGGCGCGTTTTTTTCATTGCTGGTTATGACCTCGACTAATGATTCCTCTGCTATTGAGGCAATAAAGTATGTGCTGCTGTCGGTGGCTATGTTTGTGCTGTGGCAAATGTACGTTCTGCGTCGCTCCCACGGCAGTCGCCACCCGATACGTACTGAATCAATCCCCTCGCGTACCGTGATGTACGCTCTGCCGGAGTACGCTCAGGATGCGCGCCGCGTGCTGGGTGCGCACCCTCGCTTCTCGGCGGCGGTTGCGGCTGCGCGTGCGGCGGCTGCCCCGGAAGCTTCGCAGGCTCGTGCCGCTCAGAGCACCGTTTCGATGAATGGTGCACCGGTTCCGACCGGCGCCCCGAAGGCACCCTCGTACCGTGCGCAGGCGGGTAGCCAGCCGGCACCGAATCAGAACCTGCCCGAGCGTGATACGACCGCGCAGAACGCGGTGGCTCAGAGCGCGGCGCAGAACATGCCCGCACCGGTTGCCCCCGCACAGTCCGCACAATCCGCACAGTCTGCCGAACAGGAACAGGCAAGTACTGACCGTGCGACCGGTCAGAAGTCAGATGTGCAGAAGCGCCCGGCACAGCGGTACGGTCTGCGCGTGGACGACCCGGAAGAATACGCGAAGCTGATTCAGCCCAAGCCGCAGCGTCCGACCCCGCGCCCGCAGGGCCTGCACGATAAGTCCTCGCACGATAACTCCTCGCAGGACTCCGAATAACCGAACCTGCAATGGCGGTAGCCACCCACAACGGCGGGAAACAGGCATAGAAGATACGCAGCGCAGAAGATACGCGAAAAGCCCCTCACCGAAACGAATCGGTGAGGGGCTTTCGCTATGCACATACAACCGGCACTAACCGGTGCTGGTGGCGTGAAGAGTCAGGCTTACTTCGCCAGCTTCGCCATCCACTCCTCAATGCCCTCAACGGTGCGCGGCAGAGCAGCGGAGAGGTTCACGTTGCCGTCCTCGGTGCAGAGCACGTCGTCCTCCAGACGGATACCGATACCGCGGTACTCCTCGGGAACCGACAGGTCCTCGTCCTTGAAGTACAGGGCCGGCTCAATGGTGAAGACCATGCCCGGCTCCAGCTCAGCCCACATGTACAGCTCAGCCTTTGCCTGCGCGCAGTCGTGCACGTCCAGGCCCAGGTGGTGGCTGGTGCCGTGCGGCATCCAGCGGCGGTGCTGACCGCCCTCAACGGTGAGCGAAACATCAGCGGAAACCGGCAGCAGGCCCCACTCTTCCAGACGGTGCGCCAGAACGTTCATGGCAGCTTCGTGAATCTCGTAGAACTTGGTACCCGGCTTAGCCACAGCGAATGCGGCGTCAGCGGCATCCAGCACAGCGTTGTAGACCTTCGCCTGAACCTCGGTGAACTTACCGTTCACGGGGAAGGTACGGGTCACGTCAGCAGTGTACAGGGTGTCGTCCTCAACACCTGCGTCCAGCAGCAGCAGCTTGCCGTCATCGACGGTGCCGTTGTTACGGATCCAGTGCAGGATAGTTGCGTTGTTACCGCACGCTGCGATGGTGTCGTAGCCCAGGTCGTTACCGTCGGTACGTGCCACGGAGAAGAACGCAGTCTCAACGACGCGCTCACCGCGGTGGTGCTCCTTAGCCTTCGGCAGTGCACGAATGACCTCTTCGAAGCCCTTGACGGTCATGTCAACGGAACGCTGCAGGTTCTCAACCTCGATAGCGTCCTTGATCAGGCGAGCCTCGGAGAGAGCCACGGTCAGCTCGGAGTCCAGCTTGTCAGCCTGCTCCAGCTCCACGCCGGTGTTGTAGCGGGAGGTGTCAACCAGCGCGTCAACAGCCGGGTCAACGTTGCGGACCAGGCGGATGTTCACGCCGCCCAGGCCCTGGTTACCGGCGTTCTTGGTGATAGCAACCTCAAGCTCGGACAGGTCGCGGGTACGCAGACCGAAGCGCTCGGAGAATTCCTTCAGGGTGGGGCGGGGGCCAACCCAGAACTCGCCGTAGCGTGCATCCGCGTAGAACTCTGCGGTGTCACGGCCAGCCAGCGGACGGAAGTACAGGGTCACCTCGTGGTTGGAACCGTTGTCACCGGTGCCCTCTTCGACGGGCTCGAAGATCAGCACGGCGTCGGGCTCGTGGTCGATGCCCAGACCGGTCTGGTGCGCAAACGCCGAGTGGGGGCGGAAGCGGTAGTCGCAGTCGTTGGAGCGGACCTTCAGCGGGCCTGCGGGCAGGACGAGGCGCTCGCCGGGGAATGCCTTGGAGATCTTGGCGCGGCGCTCAGCTGCGTAGTCTGCTACGGGCTCGCGGGTGTAGCCGTCATCTTCGGCCTTGGCCCAGTCCTTAGCAATGAATTCGGTGAACGCAGACGCCTTGGGGGTGCTGCGGTGGTCAGTCTTCTGAGCTTCGGTGCTCTTCTCGTTGTTCTCAGTCATGGGTTAATCATATCTCCTTCACCACAGGTGGGCAGGTGTTTTAGCGCTTTTGACCATAAGAGGGGCGCGGTGGGGCAGAATATATCTTTGACCTGCGACCGGGTGCCTGATATTGCGCCGCCAAATATTGGTAGGGTTGAATCAGAAGAGTAGATGACATACCTTAAACCCCGCTGAGGTGGCGACGAACTAGCAGGGGCGGGGAAGGAGAGAATATGACGCAGACAGAACACCGAAATAGTGCACCTAATGCGCAGCAGGCACTGCAGCCCGCTGAATCGGGTGCGCCTGAAAATCTGAACCGTGCCGGGCGTTACGATCTGCATATTCACTCCGCTATTTCTGACGGCACGCAGAGCCTGACCGAGCTGGTGCCGCTGATTGCTCGCGCCGGGTTGGCTGGGTTTGCGCTGACTGATCACGATACGACGGCTGGTTGGGCGCAGGCGGCTCAGCTGGCGGGTGAGTACGGTCTAGATTTTCTGCCGGGTGCAGAGTTCTCCTGCCGTTACCGGTACACCGATGGTGAGGGCCGTGCACGCACGAAGACTATTCATCTGCTCGCTTATGGTTTTGACCCGGTGGATTCGGAGTTGGCGCGCCGTGTGGAGGCGATTCGCGCCAGCCGTGCGGGCCGTGCGCAGGCTATTGTGGGCCATCTTGCCGCCGACTACCCGCTGACCTGGGATGACGTGTTGGCGCAGGTGGGGGAGGGGAACACGGCGGTGGGCCGCCCCCATATTGCTGATGCGCTGGTTGCTGCCGGGGTGGTTGCTGACCGTTCTGAGGCTTTTGCGAAGCTGCTGTACACGGGCAGCCCCTACTATGTGCCGCAGGATGCGCTGGACCCGCTGGAGGCGGTGCGTCTGGTGCGTGAGGCTGGGGGCGTGCCGGTGATTGCGCACCCGATGAGTACGATGCGTGGGCCCGCATTGAGCCTGGAGTACCTGGGTTTGATGGTGGATGCTGGCCTGGCGGGTGTGGAGGTGTATCACCGCGAGAACTCTCCGGAGGACCGCGCGCGTCTGCTGGAGTTCATTGAGCGTCAGCGTGCGGCGGGCCGTGAGGTGCTGGTGACGGGGTCGAGCGATTATCACGGTGCGGGCAAGCCGAACCTGCTGGGTGAGAACACGACGGATGCGGTGACGGTGGCACGTATCCGCGAGCAGCTGGCTTCTCAGTAGTAAGACGAAAGAGTGTGGGGCGGGTTCCTTATTGGGAATCCGCCCCACACTCTTAACACGTGCTCTCACGAACGCGCAGACAAGACAGCCTAGACGCTCTCACGCGAGGCATGATGCTGCAACACCGCACCCGCAGCCGCCGCATCCATCTGAGCAGCCGCACGAGCCGCACGAGCCTTAGCCCGCGCCTGATGCTGACGCTGACGACGCAACTCATCACGCCCATCAATACGCATCTTCTTATCCACCGCATCCATTGACCGGTGACGCACAAACCGGCAGGACGCACCCTCAACCGGCTGCGTAGTCTCCGTCAACGTATCCAACACGGCCTTCAACGCATGACGGCTCGCCGCCGTCAACGCATCACGACTCGTACCGCCACGAACACCCACCGTACGCTTCGGCGTGAACAGCACACTCGCCCCACGCGGAACACCACGATACTCAGCGAACGACACCGGATCCACACCCAGGCGCTTAGCCATCACCTCAATAGCCGGCGGATTCTGATCCACACACACGAACTTACGACCCAGCTGAGCCGCCGCCGCACCAGTAGAACCAGAACCAGCGAAGAAATCCAACACCCAATCACCCGGGCGGGAACTCGCCGCAATCATACGACGCAACAGGCCCGTAGGCTTCTGCGTGGGATAACCCGTCTTCTCCTTACCCGTAGGCGACACAATCGTATGCCACCACACATCAGTAGGGAGCTTACCGCGAGAAGCCTTCTCCTCAGTCACCAAGCCGGGAGCCATATACGGTTCACGATCAACCTCCGCAGTATTGAAGTAATAGTTGCGGTGATCCTTCGCGTACACCAAAATATTGTCGTGCTTCGTCGGCCAGCGGCGCGTAGACTTCGCACCGTAGTCATACGCCCAAATCAGCTCATTAATGAAGTTCTCACGACCAAAAATCATGTCGCACATAATCTTCACATAATGAACCTCACGCCAATCCAGGTGCAGGTACAGGGTGCCGTCCTGCGCGAGCAGACGATGCGCCTGCTCAATACGCGGCGCTAGGAACGCCCAATAATCCTCGAACGAGTCGTTATAGCTCGCCAGAGTCTGCAGGGTGCTCGAATAGCTCTTGCCCTTAAAACCGGTGCGGTCACCCTTCTCAGAAGCCTCCGCGCTCAACGTGCGGCGCGTCTGCTTCTTACCCGTATTGAACGGCGGGTCAATGTAAATCACGGTGAACGCACCATCGGGTAGCTCACGCAGATACTCCAGGTTATCTGCCTGCACCAGCAGCGACGGGCCCTGCGGATCGAAAACCGTCGAATCCGTGCGGTTCGCCTCAGCGGCAGGGGAGGGCACGGCAGGCGCCGGGGATGCTGAAATACCCAACCCCGGCCCTAGCCTTCAGAACCAGCACGGTCAGCGCCACGGCCCTTACCGCGAGAACCCTCAGAACGAGAACCTTCAGAACGCGAGCCTTCAGAACGCGAGCCTTCAGAGCGGCGGCGGGTACGGCGGCGACCCTCACCCTCCACGGGCTGACCCTCAACACGGCGGGTACGGCGACGCTGACGAGGTGCACGCTCAGAACGCTCAGCAGAACGTTCGGTACGCTCGGCTGCGGCCTGCTCGTTACGCTCGGAAGAACGCTCGGAACGCTCAGAACGCTTGCGGCCCTCGGAGCGGCTACGGCGCTCGCCGCGGCCCTCACCGGAACGACCCTCGCGGCCACCGTCACGACCGCCGCGAGAACGGCGCGAGCCCTTCTCGCCGTCACGACCGCCAGAACGGCCACCATCGCGGCCACCGCGAGAACGAGCCGGACGGCCATCACGAGAATCACGGGCGCTCTCAAAGAACTCATCGCCCATGCCCTCAGCCACACGCTCCTCGCGCGGCAGGCGGCCCTTAGTGCCAGCCGGAATGTTCAGGTCATGGAACAGGTGCTCAGAGGAAGAGTAGGTCTCAACCGGCTCAGGAACGCCCAGCTCCAGGGCATCGTTAATGACCTTCCAGCGCGGCAGGTCATCCCAGTCAACCAGGGTCACAGCGGTACCCTCATTGCCCGCACGGCCGGTACGGCCGGTACGGTGCAGGTAAGTCTTCTCATCCTCGGGCACGCGGTGGTTAATCACGTGGGTCACGTCTTCAACGTCAATACCGCGAGCCGCCACGTCGGTCGCAACCAGAATGTCGACCTTGCCGGTGCGGAACGCCTTCAGCGCCTGCTCACGTGCAACCTGGTTCAGGTCACCGTGCAGGGGAGCGGCAGCGAAGCCACGGCTCACCAGCTCCTCCGCCACGCGGGCAGCGTCACGCTTGGTCTTGGTGAAGATGACGGTGCGGCCGCGGCCGGTAGCGCGCAGAATGCGGCCAATCATCTCGTCCTTGTCCAGGTGGTGCGCACGGTAGACGACCTGGCGGATCGAAGCCTTAGTCTTCGAGGCGTCCTCGGGGTCAGCGGCGCTAATGCGCATGGGCTTGGTCATGTACTGGCGTGCCATCGCAATGACCGGGCCGGGCATGGTTGCGGAGAACAGCATGCTCTGGCGGTCCTCCGGCAGGTAGCTGAGGATCTTCTCAACCGACGGCTGGAAACCCAAATCCAGCATCTCGTCAGCCTCATCGAGGACCACAATCTTGACCTGCTTCAGGTTCAGGAAGCCCTGCTGGTACAGGTCGATAATGCGGCCGGGGGTGCCCACCGCAACCTCCAGGCCGCGGCGCAGCAGCTCAGCCTGAGGCTCAATCGGCACACCACCGTACAGGGTCGCGACGCGGGCGTTGCGCAGCTTCGCAGCAATCGCCAGGTCCTCGCCCACCTGAATGGCAAGCTCACGGGTCGGAACCAGAATCAGCGCCTGAGGTGCGCCGGGGTACTCCAAATCAGCCCAACCCTCATCCTCGCGGCCGACCACACGCTGAATGGTGGGCAGACCGAAGCCGAGGGTCTTACCGGTACCGGTCTTTGCCTGACCAATGATGTCCTGGCCAGACAGAGCCACGGGAAGAGTCAGCTCCTGGATGGGGAAGGGGGAGGTAATGCCAACCGCCGCGAGGGCGTCACTAATATCCTGGCGAACGCCGAAGTCGGCGAAGGACTTTGCAGTCTGAGTGGTTTCCTGCGTGTTCGTTTCAGTCACTGGACCGTATCTTTCTACCCCTGCTCGGGGTGTGTTTCTCCCCGTAACGGGGTGTACCAGCCAGCGCCTCAATGGTGGAGGCGGTGACGGGCGGGCGTCGAAAGCCGGCCGCGGGAAATTCTTACACGGGAAATTCTTACCGAGACGCCGCCTGCACGCATGGTTATTACTCAAGGTTCATTCATGATGAGGTGCAGCCTCGGGGTCTTGAAAGGGGTACGACCGGTCATTCACTTAACCCCTCAATATTAACCTGGATTTGCTTTCGGCGCACCCCCGACCGGTTGTGGTGTGCGCCCGTGATGGGCGATATACCGCCTCAAAACCGGGTACTGCGAGGTTTTTGTGCGGGCGGTTTAAAACGCAAAACCCCGCATTCGGCACGGCGTAACCGTACGGCGCATACAGCGCGGTTACGCATCGTGACGGATGCGGGGGAAAGCTCAAGCTAAAGGGTAAACAGCTACCGAACTAATTAGGCGCCGATACCGAAACCAACGTGACGCTTAGCGTCGGAACCCAGCTCGACGTAGCCAATCTGAGCGCCAGAAATCAGGGTGGTGTTGCCCTTATCATCCATAATCTGCAGCAGCGAGCCGTCCTCAATAGCCTTCGAGACCTTCTCCATGAGGATTTCCTTAGCCTCACTGGTCTCAACAACGATTTCACGAGCAATGTGGCGAATGCCAATCTTGATTTCCATGAGTCTCCTCGCAGAATAGTCCGGCACAGCCAAACGTGCGCCGGGTATGGGAACTGTCTTATCTAGCATCTACTCTAGCGTGAATACGCCCATCGGCACCGTGAACGGGCGGTACTTCGCCGGGGGCTAATAAAATACTCGCCGCAGGATGCGCAGAAACAGGCGCGAAAGTAGCGCCAAACAGTACAGGACACAGTGCAGGACAGGGGAGGGGGAGCGCAGGCTCTTAGGACTCCTCCACCTGAATACCGTAGAGAGTCTCCAGGGCCTGCACGTAATCCTCTGCGCGGCCCTCCGACGCCAGCTTCTTAGCGCGCACCGTCGGGGTGTGCAGAAGAGACTTCACCATGCGGCGCATTGCCAGCTCAAACTGCTCCGTCGCCGCCCCGCAACCAAACTGGTTACGCACCTTCTCCAGCTCGGAATCCAGTACATCCAGCGTGTGCGAGCGCAGGGCAACAATCGCGGAGTCAATCGTGCGGGAACGCTGACGAGACACAAACGCCGCCAGCTCAGACTCCACGATGCGCGTAGCCGTCGCAACAGATTCCTCGGTCTCCTCGGGGGCGGCAAGGCGCACCGACTCGAGCGTAATCAGCTCAACATTCGGCAGGTCAGCGACCGACGGATCAAAGTCACGTGAAAGAGCAAGGTCAAGAATCGTGTGGTGGCCGCCCGGAATCTGCTCGGGAAGCAGCGGGTCGGATCCGCCGGAGCAACCAATAATGACGTCGGCAGAAGCCATTGCCTGCTCCATGCCGTCCACCGGCACCGCAGAAACCTCGCGCTTTGCCGCGAACTCGGCGGCACGACCAGAACGGGAATTGACCCAAATATCGGTGCAACCGCGTTCACGCAGCGCCGCAATGGTCGCGCCCGCGTAAGCACCCGTACCAAAAATTAGGGCGCGTCGGGTCGACCAGTCCTTCTCGGCAACCTCATCCGCAAGATCCAGGGCAACAGACACAATGGAGCGGCCCTGGGCGCCAAGCGCCGTGTGCTGCCCTACCTGACGAGCCGTATGCGCCGCATGCTCAAAGAGCTGCACCAGCTCACCGGGAAGAGCCACGCCCTCCTCCTGAGCCTTCGCCTGCGCGGCAGCCAGGGCGCGGCGTACCTGACCGGCGATTTCGCGCTCGCCAACCACTGCAGACTCCAGGCCGGAGGCGACCGTCAGCAGGTGGCGTGCCGCTTCCTCGTCTGCGTACACGTCGAAACTGGTATTGACCAGTTCCTTGTCCAGGCCGGAGGTTTGCGCAATCGAATCAACAATCAGCTCACGAACCATGTGCACATGCGCAGAGACGTGCAGCTGAACATACATTTCAAGACGGTTACAGGTGGCAAGAACTACTGCACCCTTAACACCGAGTTGACGTGCGATATCCGCCGCCAGAACATCGGGTACGCCAGAGGCACCGGCGCTCAACGCAGCGACGGTGGTCAAATCAACGGTGTGGTGCGATGCCACAAATGCATAAGTACTCACTAGAGACTAATCATAACCACGCCGACTAAGCCCCTGTAAAGCTCATAGAACCTAAGTTCCATCATCGTAGGGGGCAAGAAAATCTGCGCGGTGGGGGATGCGGGCACGAAGAGTAGGCACGAACTAAGGTGTCCCTCACTGCTAAGAAAGCCATCATTAGGTAAGAGTCACCATGACATAGTGTCGCAAAAACGCCCACATAAACCTGTCACACTAGAGACTATGAGCGAAAACCAGCACACCACCCCCGCATCGGAAAAGGGCCCCGCGTCGGCACAGGGCACCGCACAGGCACCCGCCCTGCCCGCACACCCCACTGACGCCCAGCGACCCCTGCTCACCGACGAGCAGCTCGCACACCTACCCGCCAACCACCCCCTGCGCGCAGGCACCACCGCCGACTCGCCCATGCTCCGCGCCCTCACCGGCCGCCCCTCCAGCCACCGACCCGTCTGGTTCATGCGCCAGGCAGGCCGCTCCCTACCCGAATACCGCCAGGTACGTGAAGGCATCCCCATGCTGGACGCATGCCTCACCCCCGAGCTCGCCGCAGAAATCACCGTGCAGCCCGTCCGCCGCCACAAGGTCGACGCCGGCATCTTCTTCTCCGACATCGTCATCCCCATGAAGCTCGCGGGCGTCAACGTCGACATCGTGCCCGGTAAGGGCCCCGTACTCGACCAGCCCGTACGCACCCTCGACGAGGTGCGCGCCCTGCCCGAACTCAAAGACAGCGACCTCGACCCCATCCGCGAAGCCGTCGCCGCCGCCGTAGAAATGCTCGGCGACACCCCGCTCATCGGCTTCGCCGGAGCCCCCTTCACCGTCGCCGCCTACATGGTCGAAGGCGGCCCCTCCCGCGACCACCTGCGCCCGCGCACCATGATGCACGCCGACCCCGCCGCCTGGCACGAACTCGCCGCCTGGGCAGCCCGCACCGCAGGCCAGTTCCTGCGCGCACAGATCGAGGCGGGCGCATCCGCCGTGCAGCTCTTCGACTCCTGGGCAGGCTCCCTCGGCGAAAGCGACTACCGCCGCTACGTGCAGGCACACTCCGCAACCGCCCTCGATATGGTGCGCGAATACGGCGTGCCGCGCATCCACTTCGGCACCGGCACCGCCGCCCTGCTGCCCGCCATGCACGAAGCCGGCGCAGACGTCATCGGCGTGGACTACCGCCTGCCGCTGTCCGCAGCGAACACCCTACTCAACGGCGCCGTACCCCTGCAGGGCAACATCGACCCGGCACTGCTCACCGCAGGCAACGAAAACCTCTACGCACACGTAGACGAAGTGCTCGCAGAAGGCAACGCCGCCCCCTCGCACGTGGTCAACCTCGGCCACGGCGTACCCCCGACCACCGACCCGCAGGTGCTCACCGACCTCGTGGCATATATCCACGAACGCACCGCGCAGGCATAGGATAAATAACGATAAATAGACGGCGCAGATGCCGGACACCCTCCGGCATCTGCACCGAACATCTGCACCCCGAACCAACCACCACACCCGTTACCCCCCCAAGGGCAACTCCACCGCAGACAGACCGAAGGAGAACCACCATGGGCCACACCAACCAGGCACCGCACCGCACCGCACAGGTCAGTTCCTCCGCCGCGCCCCAGAACGCACGAGCTTTCACCCGCAACGAGAAGGCACCCACCGCCATCGTCATCGGCGGCGGCCCCTCCGGCCTGATCTCCGCACGCCGCCTCGCCGCAGCCGGTATGCGCGTCACCCTGCTCGAACAGCGTCACCACCTTGGCGGTGCCGTTGGTGCCCACGAAGTTGGCGGCCTTCTGCTGGACTCCGGCGCAGAATCCTTCGCAACCCGCAGCCCCATTGTCAGCGACCTCGTCAAGGAACTCGGCCTGGGCGACCAGATCGTCACCCCCAACTCCTACGGCTCCTGGCTGTACCTGCCGCAGGGCGCCCGTCGCACCCCCAGCACCGGCATCATGGGCATCCCCGGCAACGTGAACGATAAGTCGCTGATCCCCGTCATCGGTAAGAACGGTCTGCGCCGCGCCCAGGTGGACAAGTTCCTGCCCGTCTCCGCAGGCGAAAACGCGAAGACCCTCGGTGAGCTCGTGCGCATCCGCATGGGCCAGAAAGTGCTCGACAACCTCGTCGCACCCGTAGTCTCCGGCGTGTACTCCACCCACCCCGATAAGCTCGACGTCGATGCGACCATCCCCGGTCTGCGCGAAGCCTTCCGCAAGCACCGCTCCCTCGCCGCCGCAGCGCACGCTTTCCGCTCGGCAGCCCCCGCAGGCTCACAGGTCGCCGGTATTGTGGGCGGCATGAACCAGCTGTCCGAACGTCTCGTCGAAGACCTGTACGCCTCCGGTGTTCGCATCGTCACCGGATTCGATGTCATCGCCGTTGACCGCGACGAATCCACCGGCCAGTGGTTCATCATCCAGCGCCACACCACCGACGGCGAAAACACCCCCCTCTACGCCGACTACCTGGTGCTCGCCACCGACGGCCCGACCGTGGCACGACTCATCGGCCCGCACGTCTCCACCGCCCTACCCGCCATGGAACCCGGCCCCGAAGTCGCCCTCGTCACCCTCGTCGTTGATGCCCCCGCCCTGGACAAGCACCCCCGCGGTACCGGCCTGCTCGTCTCCGAAGAAGCCACCGCCGTACGCGCCAAGGCACTCACCCACGCCACCGCCAAATGGCAGTGGGTCGCCGAGGCCGCAGGCCCCGGACGCCACGTGGTACGCCTGTCCTACGGCCGCGGCGGCGAAGACTCCCGCTTCTCCGAAGTCGCCCTCGCAGACGAGCAGCTCATCACCCTCGCCCTGCGCGACGCAAGCCGCATGATGGACGTAGCCCTCACCCACAACAACCTCGTTGACGCGGACGTCGTACGCTGGCGCGGTGTACTACCCGCCTCCACCCCCGGCCACCGCGACCGAGTCAAGGAATTCCGTGAACGCGCCAGCGAACTCGGAACCCTCAGCACCGTTGGCTCCTGGGCGGCAGGCTCCGGCCTGGTCTTAACCGTCAAAGACACCTACGAGCAGATCGACCGCCTCATCTACCACGCGGCACAGGACTGGGAAGGCGTCACCGCACCCAAGGCCGCAACCGCCAAGTAGACGGCGCAGCGGCGGCAGAAGCTCAGCCAGTAACTAGACCAAAAAATTGAGAAAACGCGCAGCTACGGAAGCCGCGCCTCCAGCACAGCGAACCCTCGCTGAAGAAAGGAACACACAATGTCTCACGATCACGCAGCACACGGCCACGGCGGCGCACACGGCGCAGGTCAGGGCGGCTACACCCACGCAGGCCACGGCTACGGCGGCGCACCCAAGGGCTACGCAGTCCAGCACTCCGCAGCTGACGAGAACCGCCGCGGTCGCGAAGAAGGCGAAACCCTGCACTACGCCCTGTACACTGTGTTCGCACGCTCCGGCGCACGCCCCGCAGAGTCCAACACCGACGAGGCACGCGCCGAGTTCGAGAAGGTCGTAGAACAGCTCGCAGCAGAGGGCGTGACCCTGCGCGGCATCTACGACGTCTCCGCAATGCGCGACAACGCAGACGTCATGATCTGGACCCACGGCGCAACCCCCGAAAAGCTGCAGGCAGCAGTCCGCAAGATCCGCCGCACCGCACTCTTCGCAGGCACCACCATCGTCTGGTCCACCATGGGCGTACACCGCGAAGCAGAGTTCACCCGCAACCACGCACCCGCCTACGCACGCGGCAAGGCACCCGAAGCATGGGTCTGCGTCTACCCCTTCGTACGCTCCTACGACTGGTACTACATGAACCCCGAACGCCGCGCAGAAATGCTCAAGAACCACGGCATGAAGGCAATCGACTTCCCGCAGGTTCTGGCAAACACCGTCGCAGCATTCGGCATGAACGACTACGAGTGGGTCCTCGCCCTCGAAGCACCCCAGCTCGTTGACCTCGTCGACATGATGCGCCACTTCCGCAACACCGAAGCACGCCTGCACGTACGTGAGGAAACCCCCTTCTACACCGGCCGCCGCATCGAAGCAGACGAAGTAGCAGAGGTTCTGGCGTGAGCCATCAGCCGAACAACGGCGTAACCCTCAACGGCACGCTCCTGCCGGACAACGTGGTACCCAACCGCACCGACCCGGCGAACACCGCCTCCAACGGCCCCGCCGCGCTCAACGAGCAGACCCTCGGTGACTACCGAAGCGAACGCAGCATCACCCGTGACCGTGCCGAAGAGGCGCGCCCCTACGACCTGGTGATTCTCTCCTCCTTCGGTGGCCCCGAGGGGCAGGAGGACGTCATCCCGTTCCTGCGCAACGTGACCGCCGGCCGCGGTATTCCGGATGAGCGCCTCGAAGAGGTCGCCACCCACTACCGCGCCAACGGTGGCGTCTCGCCGATTAACGAGCAGAACCGTGCCCTGCTCGCCGCACTGCAACAGGCGCTCGCTGAGCGCGGCCCGCGCATCCCGATCACCTGGGCGAACCGCAACTGGAAGCCCTACGTGAAGGACGTGCTCGCCGAAGCCTACGAGAACGGGCACCGCAACGTGCTCGTGCTGGCGACCAGCGCCTACCCCGGCTACTCGAGCTGCCGCCAGTACCGTGAGGACTACGGCATGGCGATTGAGCAGCTCGGCCTGGAAGGTCGCGTGCACGTGGGTAAGATTCGTCAGTTCTTTGACGTGCCCGGCTTCTCCCGCGCTTTCGCTGACGGGCTGAAGGACGGTCTGGCAACGGTGCGTGAGCAGCTTGCCGCACGCGATAGCGGTTCGCTGAACCCGCGCCTGCGCATCATGTTCTGCACCCACTCGGTGCCGACCTCCGCGGCGAACGAGGCTGGCCCGCGCGGTGTGAACTACGAGGGCGGCTCCGCCTACGTGGAGAAGCACCTGCAGGTCGCTCGCGCCGTGCTTTCGTTGGTTCGCGATGAGGCCCCGCAGCTTCTGCAGAACGTTGAATGGGAGCTGGTGTACCAGTCCCGTTCCGGCCCGCCGTCCATGCCGTGGCTGGAACCGGACGTCAACGACGCCCTGGAGGCGCTACCCACCCCCGCCAACCCTGCGGAGGACGGCGAAGCACCCGTAGAAGGCGTCGTGCTGGTGCCCCTCGGCTTCGTCTCCGACCACATGGAAGTCAAGTGGGACCTGGACACCGAGGCCCTGGACACCTGCGAGCGCCTGGGCGTGGTCGCGGTACGCACCCCCACCCCCGGCACGCATCCGGCGTACGTGGAGTCGCTGCGCCGCCTCATTGAGGAGCGCGTGGAGAACAGCGTTTCAGCCGACCTGCGCCCCGAACGTGAGAGCGTCCTCGCCCCGAGCGCGAGCGGTCAGTACGGCTGGTTCGACGAGTGCGAACCCGGCTGCTGCAAGCCCGGTCGTGGCGCGCCGAAGCCGGTCATCGCCGAATACGCAGCCGGTGCTGACGGCGCTGAGGACAGCGCTTCTGAGAACGCACCCGCCAGCCGCTCCGGTGGATGCGGCTCCGGCGGATGCTGCTCCCACTAACACCACCCCTGTAGCTCCGGCTCGCCCCAACACCCCATCACCGGTGTGCGGGCGGGTCGGAGCGCACGTGCCTACAAGCCCACACACAGCTGCAGGCGTACACAGCTGTAGGCGCAGCTCAACGCACAGACACACGCACCTACGGGCTATCACACACATCACCGAAAAGGAGAGATATGAGCCATCACGAGTACATCTTGGGCACCCGCGGGTCTGCTCTCGCCCTGACCCAAAGCCGTATTGCCGCCGAAACCGTCACCTCCCTCTACACCGAACACCAGGCACACCACGGCGCCGCAGATGCCGAGGTCGTGGACTTCACCCTGCGCACCGTCAAAACCGAAGGTGACGTGCTCACCGGCCCCCTGGCAACCCTCGGCGGCACCGGCGTATTCGCTGCGGCACTGCGCCAGCGTCTGCTCGACGGCGAGAACGCCTCCGAAGAAAACCGCGTGGACATGGCAGTACACTCCCTCAAGGACCTGCCCTCCGCGCCCTGCCCCGGCCTGGTGGTCGCCGCAACCCTCAAGCGTGAAGACCCCCGCGACGCCCTTGTGGCACGCGACGGTTTGACCGTCGACACCCTGCCGGAGGGGGCCCGCGTGGGCACCGGCTCACCCCGCCGTGCCGCCCAGCTGCGTGCACTGCGCCCCGACCTTGAAATCGTGGACATTCGCGGTAACGTGGGCACCCGCATCGGTCGCGTGAAGGGCCTTGAAGAGCACGCCGGTAAGCAGGTCGTACTCCGCCAGAACACCGAAACTTCCGAACGCGCCGACCACGGCGTAGGCACCGAACGCAGCGGCGACTGCGATGCCGTGGTGCTCGCAGTCTCCGGCTTGAAGCGCCTGGGCAAGGAAGAACTCATCACCGAGTACCTAGACCCCACCCGCATGTTGCCCGCCCCCGGCCAGGGCGCGCTCGCCTTGGAAGTGCGCGAAAGCGAGTTCGAGAACCCGGACCCCGCCGTGCTTGCCGACCCCGAGGTGGCGCGCCCGGTGCGTGCCCTCGGCCGTGCCCTGCTCGCCGCAAACCACCACGAAACCCGCCTCGCCGTCAGCGCCGAACGTGCCCTGCTGCGCCGCCTCGAAGCCGGATGCGCCGCGCCCATTGGCGCGTACGCGCACGTGGTTGAAGGCGACCTGGTGCTTAACGTTGTGGTGGCGTCCCCGGACGGCACCGACATGCTGCGCCACACCTCGGCAACCGCCGAACTGGATGTGCCCGGCGCCGAACGCCTGGGCGTGCGCGTGGCGGAAGACCTGCTGCAGATGGGTGCCGCCGCCCTGGCCGGATTGGACCTGAAGTAGGCGTCATGTCTGCCGCTAGTCCGCAAGCTGAGCCCACACAAGCTGAGTCACCGGAAATTGATACCCCGCGCACGGTTCTGCTGACACGCTCCGCCGCCCAGGGCGCCGCCTTCGCACGCGCCCTCGCCGAGGAATGCACACAGAAAGGGTTAGAGGAGCCCCGGGTATTCTTCGCCCCGCTACAGCAGGCACGCACCGTCGAACCGGGCGCAGACCACTCCGCCGCGCTGGAGGCGCTCGCCTCCGGTCACTATGCGTGGGTGAGCTTCACAAGCGCCAACACGGTTCGTGCCTGTGCCGAGCTGTGGGGCGCGGAGTTCGCCCGCGCCTGCGCGAGTGGGGGAGTGCGCATCGCCTGCGTGGGAGCGGCAACCGCCCGCGCCGTGCACACCCAGCTGGGGCTGGGCACGGATTTTCAGCCGCAGGTGCAGAGTGCCGTGGGCATGCTCGCGGAGTTTGAGCAGCCTACAACCGAGCCCACCGCCGTGCTGGTTCTGGAGGGCTCCAACGCCCGCCCGACCCTGCGCGAAGGCCTCAAGGACCTGGGCTGGGACAGCCACCGCTGCGTGCTCTACGACATGGTGCCCGCCGAACAGGTCGCACCCGGCGAGCTGAGCCTCAGCGCCGCCCGCGCGCTCGTGCAGGGGAACGCTCCAGCACAGGGCAACGAGGCAGAAACCCGCGCGCCGGATGTGCTGGTGGTGACCGCCCCCTCCCGCTTGCACGCCCTACTCGACGGCGCACCCGCGCTAGGACCCGAATCCATGCCGCCGGTGGTGGCGATTGGGGCGAGTACCGCCTCCGCATGCCGTGCCCTGAACCTGCGCCACGTGCAGGCAGATTCGCCCTCCCCCCAGGATTTGGCGCGCGCCGCTGCATCCCTCATTTACTAAGACCACATATTTTTATCGAGTTTTCAGGAGAGATCATGAACCTCACCCGCCGCCCTCGCCGTCTGCGCACCACCGCAGCCATGCGCTCCCTCGTCGCTGAGACCACCCTGCGCCCCTCGCAGCTGATTCAGGTGTTCTTCGTGCGCGACGGTATCACCGAGCCGCAGCCGATTCGTTCCATGCCCGGCCAGTACCAGCACACCCTGGAGAGCATCATCCCCGCCGTGCGTGAGGCGTACGAGGCGGGCATCCGCTGCATCGACCTGTTCGGTATTCCCCGCGACGAGGATAAGGACGAGGTCGGTTCGACCGCGTGGGATCCGCAGGGCATCCTGAACCGTGCGATTGCGGTGTGCCGTGAGGAGTTCGGCGACGACCTGGTGGTCATGGCCGATACCTGTCTGGACGAGTTTACGAGCCACGGCCACTGCGGCGTGCTGGTCGATGACGGCCACGGCACGCTCGTGGTGGATAACGATCAGACTGTGGAGCTGTACTGCAAGATGGCGGTTTCGCAGGCTCGCGCGGGTGCGCACACGGTGTCCCCCTCGGGCATGATGGACGGCCAGATCGCGGCGATGCGTGCCGCCCTGGACGAGGCCGGCTTTGAGGATGTGTCGATTCTGGCGTATTCGGCGAAGTACGCTTCTGCGTTCTTCGGGCCGTTCCGTGACGCGGTAGAGTCGACCTTCAAGGGCGACCGTAAGACCTACCAGCAGGATCCGGCGAACCGCCGCGAGTCGCTTCTGGAGGTGCGCGCTGACCTGGAGGAGGGCGCGGATATGGTGATGGTGAAGCCTGCCGGTAGCTACCTGGATATTGTGCGTGAGGTGGCGGAGTTTTCGCCGGTGCCGGTGGCGGCGTATCAGGTGTCGGGTGAGTACGCGATGATTGAGGCTGCTGCGGCGAACGGCTGGATTGACCGTAAGGCTGTGGCGCTGGAGTCGCTGCGCTCGATTCACCGCGCCGGTGCGGATGTCATCTTGACCTACTACGGTACGGAGGCGGCAGGCTGGCTCCGCGAGCTGGACGCCTAACCCCTCCCTGTTAGACGCTGAGAAGCCACATGTGTTTCGAAAAGCCACGTCTTATGTGGCTTCTCGAAACACATGTGGCTTCTCGCCGTTTATGATTGTTCTTCGCTGACTGGCTTGTACCCGAGGGAGGTACACACAACGTTGCCGTTGGTGAAGTATTCCGCGAGCTTTTCGCGGTCGGCGGGGGAGCGCAGGTCCGCCCAGCGTTCCTGCTCCAGGTAGAACGCAACCTGGGAGGTCAGGCAGACGACCCGCTCATCGTGTACCGCCACAATGTGCCTGCGCAGCCACGGCATACGCTTGGCAAGGTTCGGCGGGATTCTGGACGGCACCTTGATTTCTATCTGCCACTGCGAGGGCTCGTAGAAGGTCGGCTTGATCTGTTCGGGGTTCTTCGGGAAGACGCAGAACTCCTCAATATCGGTGTATCTGTACTTCTTCGCGGGTAGGAAAAGCCGCCCGACGTAGAACGAGTCGGGGTTGAACAGCAGGTACCGCCTCATATAAACCCACCGAGTTACTGCAGTTACGGTGGTAACAATTGCCAGCGTTATGGAAGCTCCACCAATGGGCATTGGCTGAACACCTAGAACTGTCCAACCGACAAGCGAATAGAAGAAGACGATGAGAGCCACAACCAACACAAAGTGGGTTTCAACGTAGAAATCATTCTTTGCCCGAACCGGTTTAGCTTGAGGATGAGCCCCATTCGGCACAGCAAAAACGTTGAGACGCATCAACGCTGTGCTATAGATTTGAGGCAACCCGGCTGTCATGTCATCCGTATCGATGCTGCGGGCTTTACGCCAAGTGCGGCGACCTGAACGTGCACCCACGAACACCATGTAGAACGGCAACAACAGAGCCGGTAGCAGAATGCCATTATGGGCAATATCTGTGTACAGACGAAAGATGGACCGTGCGACAAGGCATGCCCACACATACATGAGCACGTGGAACCACGCCTCAATCGAGGAGATACCGTATACGCTATCGATTTCTTTGCGGGCACGGGTGAGGTTAGAGCGCAGTTTATGTTTTGGTAGCGGGTTACCCTCCAGGGAACGACGTTCGGCATACCTCATTGCATTGTTGACGGGGGAGCCGTAACGGGCGATGTAGAGCTCCTTCGCCTTTTCCGTGCTGATTGTTGCGGGGTGAGTGATAGCGGGTACTATGCATAACCCTATGTAAACGATAAAGGCGATGAGCCATATGTAGCGTACCGGCTCTAGGGGTATCCCCAAAGCGCTTAGCTCCATGAGTTGTCCTCTCTACGGGTATCGGTGATGGTGTGTCTGTGATGCTCAGAAGCCACATGTGTTTCGAAAAGCCACGTCTTATGTGGCTTCTCGAAACACATGTGGCTTCTCGCGGTATTAAAGCAACTCGCTTACTTGTACTGCGCCTTCTGGAAGGACGCGCGGCGTGCCGCCTCCTCCGCATGCTTACCGGCAGGCTTGTACCCCATGGTCGTGCAGATGACGCGGCCGTCCACGAAGTACTTCGCCAACATTTCACGGTCCGCCGGCGAATCCAGCTGCGCCCAGCGTCCCTGCTCAATGTTGAACGCAATCTGCGCCACCAAACAATCAATCTGGTGCTCATTCAGCGAATAGTCGTGCTTGCGGCCGCCGGGGAGCAGAATCTCCAGCGTCCACTGGCTCGCGTCCTTTGGGTTCAGCTTGATAGCGTCCGGGTTCTTCGGGTACACACGGAATGCGCGAACCTCAGAGTAGGGGCGGGACTTCGCCGGAAGGAGCAGACGCCCAGCCTGGAACGAATCCGGGTTGTACAGCACGTAATCGCGGTTGTACATCAGCAGCATGATGATCAGCGGAATGTACGCCGCCGCCAAGAACCAGGAGGCGTGACCGATATAGATCGCTTCCCAATCCTCATCGATGCTCCAACCCGCCAGCGACGTCAAAAAGACAGCGGCGAGCAGGAACGCAATACCGTTGAGCCCCCAGTAGACGGTGCGGTCCTCACGAATCGGCTCCACACCCGGCACCGTGCCGCGCACACGGAACGGGGCGCTCAGCTTACCCAGCGTCGCCGAGTAGATGCGCGGCATGCCCAGCACACGGTCGTCCTTGCTGTAACCGCGTGCTTCACGCCAGTGACGGCGACCCCAACGGGCACCGCAATACACCATGAGGAACGGCAGAAGCAGCGCCGGCAGTACAACGCCGTCATACACGACATCCCAGTACAGGGTGAAGATAGAGACCGCCACAATCCAGCCCCACAGGTACATGACCGTGTGGAACCAGCCGCTAAACACGCCCGCGCCCTCAATAGAATCCAGCTTCTTCTTCGCCTTCTTCGTGGCGCTACCCTTACGGGAGGAGCTCAGCGGCGCACCCATCGCGGTGCGTTCCGCGGTGGCGCGGCGCGCCTCATCAACGGGCGAACCGGACACCTCAAGGTACAGTTCCTGAGCTTTTTCCTGCTTAATCGGCACCGGGTAGGCGATATCCACCAGCAGGCACAAGCCCAGGTACACCATGAAGGCGATCAGCCACACGTCGTGTAGCTGCTCCATAGGCAGTCCCAGAGCGCTCAGATCCATGAGCGGCTCACCTCCTTACGTCTCTCAAACCCTTACGCGGATGCGGCAGCAGCTGCGGCAGCCGGAAGAGCCGAGATGATACGGTTCATCGCCTCATCATTGTGGGCGGCAGAAACGAACCACGCTTCGAACGCGCTCGGCGGCAGGTACACGCCGGATTCGAGCATGGAGTGGAAGAAGGCGTTGTAGCGGCTGGTTGCCGAGGCCTTGATGTCGGCGTAGTTGTGCACGCCCTCCTGAGAGGTGCCGAACGCGACCGAGAAGAGGTTACCGGCGCTCTGGATGGAGTGGTCCACACCGGCGGCGTTGAACGCCTCGGTCAGAGCCTGCTGCAGCTGGGCGCTGCGCGAATCCAGATGCGCGTAGACGGCGGCATCAGCCAGGGTCAGGGTCGTAATGCCCGCCGCAACCGACAGCGGGTTACCGGAGAGGGTACCCGCCTGGTAGACGGGGCCGACCGGCGCCAGGTGCTCCATGACCTCACGCTTACCAGCCAGCGCCGCGATGGGCATACCGCCACCAATGACCTTGCCGAACGTGAAAATATCGGGAACCCAGCCGCCATCCTCGGGAGCCGCGTAACCCCAGTAACCAGCCGAAGACACACGGAAACCGGTCAGCACCTCATCAAAAATGACGAGCGCACCATTCGCGTGAGCAATCTCGTGCAGGCCACGGTTGAAACCGGGTTCGGGGGTCACCACACCCATGTTGCAGGGCGCCGCCTCAGTAATAACCGCGGCAATCTGACCCTCGTGGTTTGCGAACGCCTCACGCACAGCGTCCAGGTCGTTATAGGGCAGAACGATGGTCTCCGCGGCGGTTGCGGCAGTCACGCCAGCAGAACCCGGCAACGCCAGGGTAGCCACACCCGAACCAGCCTCGGAAAGCAGCGCATCCACGTGACCGTGGTAGCAGCCCGCGAACTTAATAATCTTGTCGCGACCGGTCACACCGCGCGCCAGACGAATCGCAGTCATGGTCGCCTCAGTACCGGTCGACACCATACGCACCTGATCAATAGCGCCGGGAATCGCCGCGTTAATACGGTTGACCACCAGCTCAGCCAGCTCAGCCTCCGGCGCGCTCGCCGCACCAAAGGACAGGCCGCGCTCAGCCGCCTGCTGAACCGCCTCAACAACCTGAGGATGCGCGTGACCCAGAATCGACGGGCCCCACGAGCAGACCAGGTCAACGTACTCGTTGCCGTCCGCATCGTACAGGTACGCGCCCTTAGCCTTCGCGGCAAACGCGGGGGTGCCGCCCACAGAATTGAAAGCACGCACCGGGGAATTCACGCCGCCGGGAATCACCGCGCGAGAACGCTCAAACAGCTTCTCGCTGGCTTCGTGGTGTAGCGGGTGGGTAGAGGAAGGAGTCATCGTATCGGTGCCTTTCAACAGAGACGGCGAACTAAAGAATTACAAGGGACGATGCGCACCAGGCAACGGAGCCCGCACGCCACTAGCGTCCCGTACCTAACCATCATAGGCGCTACAGATGAACCGCAGGTGACAAGCACCTGAACGTACCGAAAGGTGACGATAAAACACAACAGACAAGTTAGGGAACAGAGAGGACGCGCAACGCGCTAACGCAGGTGCCGGTCGGTATCCAGGCGGTTCAGAACCTGGGTGTCCTGATCGAACAGCCAGTTCTTGTCGAAGATTAGACGCACGAAGGCCAGGCCCATACCCAACGCCATGAAAATCAGCAGGGACTGCACGAAACCGCTTGCCGCCGAGTACATGTCACCGCTAGCAAAATGCGACATCGAACGGTAGAACGGAACACCCGGAACCATCGTCACCACCGCCGGAACCGACAGGGAAATACGGGTGTACTTGCGCTGATGCAGCGGCGCCACAATCTCAGCCAAAATACCCACACCAAACACGGCAATCGTCGCCGCCATATGCGCGGGCATACCAGCCTCAACCATGTGAATACGGATGGGGTTCGCCACCGCAGCAATCACGCCACCCCACACGCACGCCACCGGGGATGCGGCGAAGAGCATCGCGAAGCCGGCCGCCGCAACACCCGAAGAAAGCACCTGCAGAAGCAAATACAGGGTCGGGTCAAGGTTAAGAGGCGCCGGGGCAGCCAGCGGCAAATGGAACAGCGAACCCAAAACCCACACCGCAAACGACGCACTCAGCAACAACAAACCCACATAGGTTAGACGCGAAATACCCGCCAAAAAGTCCATGCGGGAAATATCGAGCATGCCCGTCACCATGGGGAAACCGGGCACCAAGAACAGTACCGACGAAATAAAACCAATCATATGGTTCGGGCTAATCCAACCCGCCGCGACCAGCACATTAACAATCGCAATGTACAGGCCCGCCGCCAGGAAGCCGCACGCCATCCACGTTGCCAAATGGCTCACCCCGCGCTTGAGCAGAGTCGAACGCAAAAACTGGCCGGCACCCGCCGCGAAGAACACCACCGTGCACTCCACCAGACCGCCACGGTTCAAGAACGCGAACCCGGCACACGCCACCGCCGACGCCAGCGCCAACATCCAGCGGGTGTATAGAGGCTTCGCCGAATCGATACGGTCCAGCTCGGCGTTCGCCTCCGCAGGGGTAATCTTTTCAGGAAGCTCAGAAATGAACTTACCCAACTGATCCAGCTTATGAGCGTTAATGCCCATCGTGCGCTGCTCAGCCACCTCAGTACGGAAATTACCCTCCGTGTAAGAAGACGTCGAAATTTCGGTGAAGGTCACCTGCGCGTGATGCTCCTTCAACCCCACAGCCTTCGCCAAACGCGCCATCGACGCCTTAATACGGTATGCGCTCGCACCCGACTTCATCAGGATGCGGCCCAGGCGGAGCACCACCTGCGACTGCGCCACCAAATGCTCATGAGCCAGACGGGTAGACCCCAGATAAATACTGCGCGTATTAGTGTCAGGGTACGGCTCGGTAGTGCGGGGCTGATCATCCATGAGAGGCCTTCCGGGTCGTGCTATTCACGTGCTATTCGTGTAGGTGTGGTTCCTTATCTAGCATAGGGGAGAAGCCCAAACGGGGATAGTGTCAGCCCGTCAGCAAAGGAGAAGTGTTTGGGGATGCTGCCTAGGTTTTTAGCGGCGCAGTTTTATCGGCGCACAGGCCAGCGGCCGTCAATAACCTCAGATTCCTTACCCGGCTGCGTACGCAACCACGCCTGGAAGCTCGCCGCCTGCTCCGCCGCCCACTGAATCTGCTGCTCGTGCAGCTGGCGCGCATCCACGTTGAGGACCTCGGGGAACTGCTCGGTCAGCTTCACCAGCAGACGCTCCGCCGCCAGGGCATCATCAGCGGAGGTGTGGGCGTTCTCCAGGGAGACACCGTACTCGGCGGCAAGAACCTCCAGGGTGCGCTTGCCGCGCTTACGCGGAATCACGTGCTTATGCAGAACGTACGGGTCGAGCACCACACCCGGCGGCAGCTCACCATTGGCAATATTGTGGCGCAGCATCTCGTGGTGCAGCACCGAGAAATCGTAGGCGGCATTGAACGCAATAATCGGCACACCGTCAAGGTTCAGCGCACCAATCGCGCCGGCTAGCTCCCACACGACCTCGCGGGCGGGACGGCCGTGCTCACGCGCGTACTCAGTCGTAATACCGTGCACGGCGGCGGCACCGGCAGGGATCTCAACGCCGGGGTCGGCAAGCCACTCGCCACGGCGCACCACATTACCCTGAGGGTCCAGCAGGATCAGGGAAGCAGTCACGATGCGGGCGGTGGTGACGTCCACACCGGTGGTTTCAAGGTCAAAAGTGGCGCGCAGGCCGTTCATCCAGGTCATGCTATAAGACTAACCCAGCGGAGAAGGAGGCGCGCGCCTGGTCGTCACCCGGCTGTGGATAAGCCCTTGGCGAGGCGGCATATTAAGTCACCGAGGCGGCACATAAGTAGCTGACGAGCCCGAATGACCGTCGACAAGGTACAACCGCGCTACAGCCGATAGACTGAAACCATGACAACCCAACTTCTCACCGGCATCCCCGGAACCGGTAAAACCCACCACCTCACCGAACGCGCCCTGCGCTACCTCGCCGACGGGAACAACCCCGCCCGCCTGCTCATCCTCGCACCCACCCGCACCGCCGCGACCCGCATGCGAGACACCATCGCCGCATCCAGCGACCGCAGCCTCTCCGTAGCACCCACCCGCGCCTGGGCCGCATACGCCTTCGACCTGCTCAAACGAGCCCAAACCCGCGGGCTACTTAGCGGCGTAGAAGGCAACCTCAAACTCCTCTCCGGCCCCGAACAAGACGTCATCATCGGCGAACTACTCGCCAACCACGCCGAAGGCATCGCCCCCGGACCCGCCTGGCCCGACGTACTCCGCGACGCCCTCGCAACCCGCGGCTTCCGCCACGAAATCCGCGACTTCTTCGACCGCATGGCAGAATACGACCTCACCGCCGAAGACGTACACGCCCTCGCCACCGAACACAACCAGCTCGCCTGGCACGCCCTCGCCCAACTGCACACCGAATACCGTGCCGTGCGAGCCCTCCGCGCCAAAAACGCCTACGACCCGGCAGTACTCATCAACGACGCCTGCCGGCTGCTGCTGCGCGCCCCCGAATTCCTCGCCGAAGAACGCCGCCGCTACGACCTGATCCTCATCGACGACGTGCAGGAACTCAGTCCCTCCATCTACCGACTGTTGCGCCTCATCGCCGCAGAAGTCGCCCCCGCAGACGCCGCGCACCTGACCGAAACCCACCCCGACCTCTTCGCTGAAGGCCCCCAGGTTGTCATGACCTACAGCGACGAAGCCGTCGTCCAGGGCTTCCGAGGCGCCCGCCCCGACCTCGTCACCACCCTGCAGGCAAGCTTCCCGAGCATGCGCACCCGCACGCTCACCACCTCGTACCGCCTGCCCGCACTCATGATGCCGCTTGTGGCAGACATTCGCCGCCGCCTGCCGCGCTACACCCGGTTCGTGCCGCTCACCGCTGAACAGGAGGGGGCGAAGAATGGTGCGCAGGGAGGTGTAAAGAACGGCGCGCCCGCGACCTTCGGACGCATCAACACCACCCCCGCCGACGAAGCCCTCACCTGGGGCGCCGCCGACGAACCGCTGCTGCATCTGGGCGCCGATGGCAAAATCCTCGACCCCGCGCACTACCGCACCGCACCCGCCGGCGTGTATAAGTATGCGCTTTCCAGCTCTCAGGACGAGGCGAACCTCATCGCCCAAATGCTGCTCGAAGAACGCATCTACGGCAACCACCCCTACCGCGAGTCCGCCATCATCGTGCGTAACAGCGCGGACGTGGCGCGCATCCGCCGCGTGCTCTCCTCGAACGGTATTCCCTCGCGTACCTCCGCGGCGCTCGTGCCGGTGCGCGACGAGCCCGCCGTACGCCCCTTCCTGGATGCGCTCAGCCTGCTCGTCTACGCCCGCAAGCGCGGCGAGAAGGCACTGAACCCCGCCGTGCACATGCCCGCTGCAGAAGGTGTGGAGTCGGGGGAGCGTGGCGGCTACGAGGCCCTCAGCGCAACCGAAGCTGAAGAACTCATGCGCCGAAGCCTCGATGACGTCATCGCCGAAGAAAGCCGCGCCAACCCCCTCGGCGGCGCGCAGAGCGCCATCACCCTGCTCACCTCCCGACTCGGTGGCGCATCCAGCATGGACGTGCGACGACTCCGCCAGCAGCTGCGATCCATCGAACTGCAAAGCGGCGGCCACCGCCCCAGCGATGACCTGCTCCTCGGCGCACTGCTGCACCCCGAAACCCTCCCCGAAGAGGGCGTAGGACGCGCCGTGCACCGCATCGCAGCCGTGCTCTCCGCCGGACGTAAAGCACTCGCGCGCCCCGAATCTACCAGCACCGAAGTGCTCTGGGCGCTCTGGGAAGCCAGCGGCCTCGAAAAGACCTGGGTCGCCCAGTCGCGCGGCGCAGGCCCCGACGCCGATGCAGCCCACCGCAACCTCGACGCCATGATCGGTCTCTTCGAAGCCGCCGACCGCTTCGACGAGCAGATGCGCGGCGCCGGTGCCGAGCAGTTCCTCGACTTCATCGACGCGCAGGACCTGCCCATGGACACCCTCGCCGCCCGCGGCGTACGCCAAGACGCGGTCGAGATTCTCACCCCCGCGCTCGCCGCCGGTCAGTCCTGGCGCACCGTATATGTATGCGGTCTGCAGGAAGGAACCTGGCCCAACACCACCGTGCGCGGTTCCCTGCTGAGCACCGGCGACCTTGTGGACCTGTGCGATGCGCGCCTCCGCCAGCGCTCCCAGCAGGCAGAACAGCAGCCGGGTGAGGGTGAGCAGCCTGTGCCGCCCGCGCGCATCCGCAGCTACCCCGAACGCGTGCGCGACACCCGCCACGACGAGCTGCGCATGTTCGCCGTCGCCGCCACCCGAGCCAGCACCCGCCTCGTGCTCACCGCCGTGCGCAATGACGATGAGGCACCCGGCGAGTTCTTCGACTTTGTGCTGCCCACCGACGCGGTCGGCGACTCCACGGACGTGCCGATTACTCGCGTGCGCCGCCCCGCCACCCTGCGTTCTCTGGTGGCGGAGCTTCGCCGCACCCTCGTTGAGGAGTCGCTGAACGCGATGCGCGCCGAAGACGCACAGGACGGCGCGCCGGCTGGAAGCATGCCGGAGGAAGAGGCTCTCACCCCGGAGGCTTCCACGTACCGACTCGATGCCGCCTCCCGCACTCTGGCGCGCCTGGCGAATGCGCAGGCGCCCGGTGCCGCACCCGACGAGTGGTGGGGCCTGCTGCCGCTTTCTAGCACGGAGCTACTCTTTGCGCACCGCCCGGCAGACCACGTTGAGCTGGACGAAAACCACGGTGAAGACGGCGAAGAACACGGCGAAGAACAGGCTGAAAACCCTGCCGAAAACCCTGGCCGCCGCACGATTACGCTCTCGCCTTCGCGCCTGGAAACCATCCACAGCTCCCCGCTGGATTGGCTGGTTTCTGCCGCCCGCGCGGAAGCCCAGACCGACCTGTCCCGCTCCCTCGGCACGCTCGTTCACGCCATCGCCGAGGAGTACCCGACCGGCACCCTCGAAGAGCTCCAAACCGCCCTCGACGAGCGCATTAGCTCCCTCGGCGTGCCCGCCCGCAAGGAGGACGAGACCGACGAAGAGTACCGCGAGCGCGTGCCCTGGGAATCCTACGCCCTCTACGAGCGCGCCAAGCGCATGATTCTGCGCCTGAGCTACTACTACCGTCAGCACATGGGTGACGCCGGCTGGCAGAACCTCGGTGTTGAAGGCTCCTTCGCGGTGCGTGTGCCCGTGCCCTTCGACCCCGCCGGTGAGGTCGGCGAGCTGGATGCGCTGCTCACCGGCCGTGTGGACCGCCTCGAGGGTACCGCCCCGGCGGAGGACGGAACCCGCCGCTACGCCATTGTTGACCTGAAAACCGGTAAGTCTAAGCCGACCGGCTCGGAGATGGAGACGCATCCGCAGCTTGCCGCCTACCAGGTTGCGGTGGAAGCTGGCGCGGGCGAGCAGCTGGAGGAGCGCTACCGAGCCGAAGCCGCCGCCCTGGAGGCGGGCGAACCGCTACCGGATGCCCGCCCCCAGGAGCTGGAGTACACCGGCTACACGGGTCATTCCGCAGGCGCGGCGCTCGTGCAGTTGGGCGCCTCGGGCGTGAACGATGAGAGCAAGACTCGCCTGCAGGTTCAGCCGGCTCTGACGGAGCACGATTCGTGGGCGGCTGAGCTGGTGCAGCACGCCGCGGAGCTGATTGCTGGCTCGCAGGTGCAGGCTCGTCACCGTGAGGGCGGCTATGGGTGCCGTCTGCCGGAGATCTGCCCGATTTGTACGCGCGGCCGTCAGGTGACTCAGCCCTAGTAGCCGCGTACCCTACGTTTACTTTCGATATCACTCACACCGAACCTCCCATGAGAATGATCCATGAGGAAGAGGAATCATGACTGACTCTGGCGCATATGGCGCTGATATGCAGGGCGCTACTACCCCCGGCGCTCACCCCGGTTCTGGCACCGGCATGCTCACCCCCGCCCAGTGGTGCGAGCACAATAGCTGGCAGCTGCCCAACGGCGTGCTCTTTTCTGCTGAAGCCGCCGCAAATGACCCCGCGCTGAAGCCTGCCGACTACCGCAGCGCCCTCGACATTGCCGAGATGCTCAACGGCGCCGACGGTAAGAAGCCGACCCCCGAGCAGGTCCGCATGATTGAGGCGGGCCCCGCCCCGACCCTCGTCATTGCCGGTGCCGGTTCGGGTAAGACCGCGACCATGGTTGACCGCGTGATTTGGCTGGTCGATAACGGTTTTGTGCGCCCTGAAGAGGTGCTTGGCGTGACCTTTACCCGCAAGGCGGCAACCGAGCTGCGCAGCCGTATGCGTGCCGGTCTGAACACGCTGCGCCGTAGCCGCCGCGTCGCCCCGAGCGATGAGGAGCTACGTGAGGGCATCGCTGACCCGACCGTGCTCACCTACCACTCCTACGCGAATAACCTTGTCAAGGAGTACGGTCTGCGCCTGGGCGTGGAGCAGGACGCGCAGATGCTTGGCGATGCGCAGAAGTGGCAGCTTGCCGCGCAGATTGCGCAGTACTGGGAGGGGGAGCTTCCCCTCGATAGGGACGGCGTGCCGGTGTCTGCGGCGACCATGATTAACCAGATGCTGCAGCTCTCTGACGAGTGCGCGGAGCACCTGGTGGAGCCGCAACAGGTTATTGACTTCTGTACCGAGCAGTTGGCGGCGTATGCGGCGGTGCCCGAGCCTCGCCGTGCGACGAAGACTGAGAGGGACGTTCAGAAGGTTCAGCGTCTGCTGCGTAACCGCCGAGTGTACGCGCGCATGGCGATGAGCTACGCCCGCGTGAAGGCGCGCATGCAGGTGCTGGATTTTGGTGACCTGATGCGTTTTGCCGCCCGCATTGCGGAGGCTGACCCGGCGATTCGCGAGGGTGAGCGTGCCCGCTTCAAGGTGGTTCTGCTGGACGAGTTCCAGGACACCTCGCACGCGCAGATGAGCTTGTTCTCCTCGATTTACGGTGCCGATGAGGCGGCGGGTATTCCGGCGCATCCGGTGATGGCTGTGGGTGACCCGAAGCAGTCGATTTACGGTTTCCGTGGCGCTTCGGACGGTCAGATGTTCAGCTTCTACCGTCATTTCCCGACCGAGCATGTGCAGCCGCTGTTCCTGTCCATCGCGTGGCGTAACGACATTTCGGTGCTGAACGCGGCGAACCACGTGGCGGAGAAGCTGAAGGAAGTTCCCGAGTGGGTGCGTGCCGCCGACGGCGATATTACCGCCGCTCAGGTTCCTGACCTGCGCCCGCGCTGCGCCCTGGTGGGGGATCCCGGTTCGCTCGCTTTTGAGCAGGCGGCAGCGGGCATGGTGGGGCGCGTGGATTTGACGTACCACGACTCTGACCGCGAGGAGGCTGTGGCTATTGCCGAGCGTATTGCGGCGATGCGCGCGCAGGCGGTGCGCGAGTATGAGCGCGCCTACGCGGCGCATCGTTCCGGGGATGGTTCGGTGCGTCCGCATCTGAAGATGCCCGAGATTGCGGTGTTGGCGCGTGTGCACGGTCAGCTGGACCCGATTCGTGTGGAGTGCGAGCGTCTGGGTATTCCGGTGCAACAGGTGGGTTTGGGCGGTTTGCTTTCCCAGCCGGAGGTTGTGGATTTGGTGTCGGCGCTACGTGTGCTGGCTGATCCGAACCGTTCGGATGCCCTGGCGCGCCTGCTGACGGGTGCGCGTTGGCGTTTGGGTGCGGCGGATATGTTGGCGCTGGGCGATTGGGCGCAGTCGCTGGTGCGTGAGCGTGAGCGTGCCCTGCGCGAGCAGATGGCGTTGCGTATGCTCGCCGAGGCTGAAGACGCCGACGACGCAGCCGCTATCCACCTGCAGGCGGAGCACCTGCGCGCCGCCCAGGAACGCCTGGACGAAACCCTCAAGGGCGCGGTGGAGGACTCCTCCGGCTACGCCTCCCTGATCGAGGCGGTGGAGAACCTGCCGCAGGACGGCGCGGACGGCGAACCCCTCTACGGTGAGCAGTATCGCGGCCGCCGTTTCTCCCCGGCGGCGCTGGAGCGTCTGCGTGCTTTCGCCGAGCAGATGCGCGTGCTGCGTGCCGGTTTGAGCGAGGATTTGGGCACGCTTCTGTACGAGATTGAGCGGACCATGCTGCTGGACATTGAGCTGGCGGTCCGCCCGGGTACCGACCCGCTGGGTTCACGCGCGAACCTGGACGCTTTCCACGAGGTTGCCGCCGCCTACGGCATGTCAGCGCCTCGTATTAACGCGATGATTTACGCCGGCTCTGACGGCGTGAGCGCGGAGGAAGGCGACCCGGGTGCGCGCCGCTTCCTGCTGTCTTCGGGCGGCGTGAGCTACGTGATGGGCTTCCTCGCGTGGCTTGAACGTGCCGATGACGAGGAGAAGGGCCTGGCGCTGGGCGCTGTGGAACCTGACCCGAATGCGGTGCAGCTGATGACCATGCACGCCGCGAAGGGCCTGGAGTGGGATCATGTGCTTCTGCCGGGTCTGTGCGGTAGTGCGACCGGCGGGCAGACCCCGAACCTGTGGCAGATGTCGGCTAATGCGGCTCTGCCCTGGCCGCTGCGTGGCGACCGCGAGTACCTTCCCTCGATCCTTGAGACCCCGGAGGAGATTACCGCTTTCGAGAAGGCGAAGGACCTGGAGGACTACCTGGCCGAGCATAAGGATGATGCCGCCGAGCATGCCGGCATGGAGGACCGCCGGCTCATGTACGTGGCGATGACCCGTGCCCGTAACCTGCTGGCGTTGAGCGCCTACCGCTGGAAGAGCGCCGCTATGCTCCCCCTGCCGGTGCAGCCCTTCTGGGAGGAGCTGATGGAGATGCTTTTCAAATCGCTCTTCGGCATGGGCACCCCCACGGTAGACGCGCCCTCTATGCGTTTCGAAGAGACGATGGATACCCCCTGGGCAGCGCCGCAGCTGGTGGGCATGGGCCTGTCGTACACGATGCCGAACCCCGCCGATAAGCGCAAAAAGGTGCACCTGAACCATGTGCGCCGCTGGGTTGAGCAGCTGGCTGAGTCGAAGTACCGCCTGACCGAGCCGGTGACCCTGGTGCACGGTACGGTCGTGGATCCCTCGAACCTGCCGCCCGCCCCCGAAGAGGCGGCACTGCTGGAAGAGCTGGAACTCTACCCCGTAGACGCTGACGAGCTCACCCCCGTACAGGCGGAGGCGCGCGCGAACGCCCGGGCAACCTACGCCGAGCAGGTGCAACGCTACGCGTGGGCGCTGGTTGAGGCCATGGCTCCCGCCCTCGCGCAGGATTGGCAGCTAGCGGCTCCTTCCGTACGAGCACGCACGGTGGCGGAGAACTGTACCCGCCTGAACCTGCCGGTGCCCGAATGGATTATCGAAGCCACCGAGCGGGAGAAATGGCGTGAGGCGCAACCGCCTCAGCCCGGTTTCTCGCCCACGGTGGCGGCGGCGTTGCCGATTGAGGTGCGCGGCCAGTTCGCCCAGAAGAACTACGAGGACAGGAACCCGAACCTGGGTGCGGTGCTGACCGCTATGTGGCCTTTCGACCCGCTGGAGCGCCCCGTGATTTGGCGTTGGGCTTCTGACGATGCCCTCAACCGGGGCACGGAGGCGGTGCTTCGCCGCGGCCAGCATGAGCAGCTGGAACGTGAGATTGCGATTAACTCCTCGAGCCGCCGCGAGGCGGTGGAGCGTGCCGCCCTGGCGGTGGAGCTCGCTGTCGGCGCGGGGGAGGATGACCTGCACCAGAGCGGGGATGTAGCGGGGGAGAGCGCAACCCCCCCTGCACCCGCCGTACTCGCTGTACACGGCGAGTCCGCCATTCCTGAATCCCTGCGCCAGCAGGCGGTGGACTGGGAACGCGAAGCCGACCTGCTACTGCTCATGATGGGCCAGACCGACCCGGTGCTGAGCGAGCAGCTGCCAGGGCACCTGTCCGCATCCACGTTCATTCGCCTAAGCGAGGACCCGCAGGGCACGGTGCATCAGCTGATGCGCCCGGTGCCGCAGCGTCCCTCGCGCGCGGCAACGATTGGTACGGCGGTGCACGCGCTAATTGAGGAGCACTTCGGGGTGGCGCCGAGCGCCGACCCGCTGGAGGCACCCGACGCGGAGGACACGGTGGGCGTTGACCTGCCTGCTTCTGCTGCTGCCTCCGCCTCCGCCGCGCCCGCTGAGCCTGCAGATCCTGCTGACCAGCAGGAACAGGACGAGTTCACCTTCGAGGACGACTTCGAGGAATCCGAGAGCGAACTGGACGCCTCCGTTCAGCGCCTCTGGGAGCGCTTCGCCAACAGTGAGTGGGGCAGCGACGAGTGGAAGGACCGCATCTGGGCGGTCGAATACCCGGTCGAAACCCACATCGAGGGCGTAAGCCTGCGCGGCCGTATCGACGCGGTATTCCGCACCGAGGACGAGGACGGCGAACGCTGGGTTCTGGTGGATTGGAAGAGCGGTTCCCGCCCGAAGATGGCGACCATGCAGTCTCGACGTTTCCAGCTGGGCCTGTACCGCATCGCATTCTCCCGCATTATGGGCGTGGACCCGGAGCGTATCAGCACCGTGTTCGTGTACCTGGGCGGCAAGGGTGTTGCGGAGGTGTGGGATCACCAGATCCGCGGCGGCCTGCCCTCGGAGGCGCAGCTGGCGAAGGTGATCCGCGAGGCGCGCAAGGGCTAGGTAGCGGATCTCAACAGCGAATCTCCCAGCGCCGGGCGGGCGGCGCTCGCGCGTTAGCTTGAGCCAATAACCGAATACAGAAAAGCAGCTCACGGAGGCATTGCGCCTCGTGAGCTGCTTTTCTGCGTGGACTTCTGCGGTTAATGGCAGAGAACGCCTCTTCACCCCACTGCATTAGGGTGATGAGGCGTCCTCAGCCGCTGAAGAACTATAGAGGTACTTCGTGCCCTCGCACGCTCCGGGAAAGAATTGCGCCGAACGACTGCCGCTCTCGCGGCCTCACTCGCGCCGCCGGCGCCCCGTGGGGTTTGCGTGCGTCTTTACTCTCAAACACAACCTCGAAAGTAACTCTATAGATTTCTGCCATCGGTGATTGGTTGCGCGGTGCATGAATCCGGCTCGGGTCTGACATGACCGGTCAGGGTCCCGTCCAATCTGTCTCCCCAATTTATCGCTGCCACGATATCAGCGCTGGTCAGTGCGCTATGGGGAGTGTGTCCGCTGGTATTCTCGCGGCACAGCAAAAGTATTCCAGGAGTTTTTGAAAAAATCTACAGGGTAAGTTTTTACCCTAAAATGCACTATTTTGAGCATAGTTCAAGGTGAAGTTGAGACTCTGTGGACTCCCGAGGTCAAAAGTTGGTTCATGTGGGTTTGTGGCGTATTAGCACCCGGGAAATATTGTGAATGGCGCCTTTAGCGCACCTTCAAGTCTCAGCCTTAATCTGAGTCATTCATGCACAAAAATGCAAAACTGGTGCTCAAAAGGTGAGGGGAAACACTTAAAGAAATTTCGGCAAAAAGCCCACTAAAGCCCCTCCACTAGCCCTTATAGGCATCATCCCGTCGGTTTGACAGACAGTCAGGAGAGCAGGTTTCACCGGGCGCGAGTCAGCGGATATACAACCCAGTAGGTACAGTTCAGCCCCGCAGCGCAGTACTGCGGGGCTGAACTGAAAATCTAGCTGAACCGAAAACCTATGCGGTAAGTAGCAACCTAACAGCTACCCGACCCAATACCTACTCGGTGGGGCCGACTAGCGGGCCGACCTCCTCCTGTCCGAGCAGTTCGCCGGAGGCGCGCAGGTCGTCCTGAATGTCCAGGAGCATGGACACCGCGTGGGTTGCGCCGTCGCGGTCGCCAACCTCCACGGTGTGGGTGAGCCACTGGGCGATCGCGAACTCCGCGTAGAAGTTCGCGCGCTGCGCCAGGTAGGCGTCGGGCAGCTGAGGCATCTGCTGGCGGTACACCTCGATTGCCTCGTCGGTGAAGTCGATGTCCTGGCAGGAGTACAGCCAGGCGAAGTCCTGCGCGGGGTCGCCCACGTGCACATCGGACCAGCCGGTGACCTCCACGATGCGCGCCGTCGAGGGCGTGACGTGCAGTACGAGGTTCTCGGCCCCCATGTCACCGTGGACCACGCGCGGGCGGAACTGCCACATGGGTCCGGGGGAGAGCACGGTACGCCAGTGTGCGAGCAGGTCGGCGGGCACCTTGCCGGTTGCGGCGGCACGCTCGAGCTCGGCGTTCTTGCGCAGGCGAATCTGCTCCGAAGAGTAGGAGGGCAGATCGGCTTCGTAAATAATGTCTTCGGGCATCACGTGCAGGGTCGCAATGTCCTTGGCGATGATGGACGCCAGGGAGGGGCGGTTTGCCGCAACTTCGCGGCGGCTCAGCTCGGCGAGCTGGTCCACGTCGTAGATGGTGCCGGGGATGTGCGTGTACACGAACACGTTGCCGCCCGCGTAGGGTACGGTGCCGGCGACGGTGGGTACGGCGAAGGGCAGTCGTGCGCGCAGACCGGGGCTGAACGACTGCAGGATGAGGTGTTCAGCTTCCAGACGCATGCTGGCGTCGGGGCGGCGCGGGGCGCGCACTCGCCAGCGGCGACCGGTGGAGTCGGCGATGATTGCCGAGTCGAAGTCGTCGCTGTCTTCGCGGACCGGTTCGGCGCCGACGGGGTAAATCCCGGGCACTCCGGCGGAGACAATGGCTGCTAGCTGAAGGGGAGATAAAGTCACGGGTTAAGGTTACCAAACCAATGTGTGCCGTTTAGTAGTTTTTGGGATCTTTATGCCAAGTGGTGAAGATACTCGTGGACAAGCCTAAACGTGCTCGCTTGCGCAGCCCGTTGAGCTTCTACTTACCCACTCCAAAAGAGGCGGGTTCCTCACGCCCTGAATGAAAGCAACAGCTAAGAAGCCGCGGCGGGTCTGGGGAACACAGTCTGGGAGAATACAATGGAAGACCGGCTATCACCGCCTCGCGCACCCGCATACACACATGTCCGTATGCCCGCGCGAGCGCACGCCGCCTGCCCGCACCGCCCGCCTTACTGATGGAGCATTATGACCGCCACACCTCAGCAGCCTCAGCATATGATCTCCGCAGACGATATTCTTGCCGGGCTTGACCCTGATCAGCGTGCGGTCGCCACCGAGCTGGACGGCCCCATGCGCGTGCTGGCTGGTGCTGGTACCGGTAAGACCCGCGCGATTACGCACCGCATCGCCTACGGTATTGCGATCGGTCGCTACCAGGGCCCGCGCGTACTCGCCCTGACCTTCACCCTGCGCGCGGCGGAGGAGATGCGTACCCGCCTGCATCAGCTGGGTGCGCACGGCGTGCAGGCGCGTACTTTCCACTCGGCGGCGCTGCGTCAGTTGGCGTATTTCTGGCCGCAGGTGGTGGGCGGTACCTTCCCGTCCATTGTGCAGAACAAAGCCTCGCTCATTACGGAGGCGGCGAACCGTCTGCGCATCAGCACGGACCGTTCCCTGCTGCGTGATTTGGCGTCGCTGATTGAGTGGGCGAAGGTTCAGCTGCTCACCCCGGACACCATCATGCAGCGTCTGAGCGAGAAGCAGCTGCCCTCAGCGATTACCCCGCAGAACATGCAGCGTATTTTCCAGGCGTACGAAGACCTCAAGGATGAGCGTAACCTCATTGACTTCGAGGACGTACTGCTGCTGACCATCGCCATGCTGGAGGAGGACGAGAAGCTCGCCGCGACCGTCCGCAACCAGTACCGTCACTTTGTGGTGGATGAGTACCAGGACGTCTCCCCGCTACAGCAGCGTCTGCTGGATGTGTGGCTGGGTGGCCGCGACGATATTTGCGTGGTGGGCGACGCCTCCCAGACGATTTACTCTTTTACCGGTGCGACCAGCCGTTACCTGCTGGATTTTGCGCGCCGGTACCGTGGCGCGCACACGGTGAAGCTGACCCGCGACTACCGCTCGCATTCGCAGGTGGTGGAGTTGGCGAACCGTCTGTTGGCGGCGCGTCGTCCGCATCCGGATTCGAGCCCGCATTCGTGGGCGCCGCCGCTGGAGCTGATGTCTCAGCGCGGCCCCGGCGTGGATGTGGAGTGGTTCGGCTATGCCGACGATGAGCAGGAGGCGGCAGGCATTGCCGAGGATATCCGCGACCTGATTGAGAAGGACGGCGTGCCGCCTTCGGAGATTGCGGTGCTGTTCCGCACGAACGCGCAGTCGGCGGCGATTGAGTCTGCGCTGGCTGCCGCCCACATTCCGTACCAGCTGCGCGGCGCGGAGCGCTTCTTCGAACGCCCCGAGGTCAAGCAGGCCATGCTCGCCCTGCGCGGCTCAGCCAAGTCCACCGATGGCACCGAAGACGTCACCCGCTACACCCGTGACGTGCTCGGCGGCCTCGGCTATAAGGAGGAGGGCCCCCTTTCGGGAGGCGCCACCCGCCAGAAGTGGGAGTCCCTCGCCGCCCTGGTGCACATGGTGGACATGATGGCGCAGCACCGCCAAGAGCAGCTTCAGGAGCACCGCGCGAACCCGCGCCCGGGCGTGCCCGAGCCGCTACCTTTGACCATGCACGAGGTCGTGGCGACCCTGAACCACCGCAGCGAATTTAACGATGCACCGCAGGTCAACGGCGTAACCCTCGCCTCCCTGCACGCGGCTAAGGGCCTGGAGTGGGAGGCTGTGTTCCTGTGCGGCCTGAACGAGGGCCTCATGCCCATTACTTTTGCGACCACCCCGGATGAGGTGGATGAGGAGCGCCGCCTGCTGTACGTGGGTATTACGCGCGCCCGCAAGTACCTGTGGCTGACCTGGACGATGACCCGCACCGTGGGCGGTCGCGGTCAGCGTAAGCGTTCGCGTTTCCTGGACGATATTGATCCGGCGAAGCGCCGCCGCAGGGCTGAGAGTGCCGGCTCGTCGTATAGCCAGCGTTCAACACAGCCTCGCTCAACACAGCCCCGCCGTTCGTCGAAGGGAAGAGGAGATTATGGCTCAGCGTTTTAAGCGTGAAATTCTGCCCGCCACCGAGGACCGCCCGCAGATTGAGCTGGTCCGCTCGGCGCGCCGCACCCGCACCATCAGCATGCAGCGCGACGGCGTGGATGAGCACGGCAACCCCGCCTACCGCCTGCTCATTCCCGCCGCGAGCACGAGCGAAGAGATTGACGAGCATATCGCCCGCCTGCTGCCGCGCATTCAGCGTCGTGCCGCCCGCCGTGAGCGTGCCACGCAACTGACGGTCACGGACGAGTACCTGCGCTCCCGTGCCCTGCACCTGGCGCAGAAGAACCTGCCGGAGCTGGTTGCCTCGGGCAGGCTCGAGAAGCTGTCGATTCGCTGGGTGAGCAACCAGCGTCAGCGCTGGGGCTCGGCAACCTACGCGAACACGCAGATCCGCATCTCATCGGAGCTGCAGGGCGTGCCCGAGTACGTGCTGGATTCGGTGATTCACCACGAGCTCTGCCACCTGCTGCAGCCGAATCATTCGGCGGCGTTCCGTTCTCTGGAAGCGCGCTACCCGCAGCTGCTGCGGGCGCAGGCCTACCTGGAGGGGTACGCGCTGGGGCGCTCGCGGGCTGAGGGCGAACGTGCTGAGGGCGAACGTGCTGAGGGTGAACGCGGCGAAAACAGCGCCGGCTAAAATCCCGCCGACTAAAATCCAGCCAGCTAACGCGCTTCCCGAAAATCAAAGAATCAAAAACCAAACGAAACACTCGAGCGGGGGTGGCTTGTATATTCACAAGCCACCCCCGCTCGAGGTGTCAGCTATTTACTTGTTAACGCTTAGCTTTACTTCGCTCAGCGTTACTTCGCTCAGCTTTACTTTTCTTCGGGTGCGTCGCCGAAGCCGCCGTCCAGCAGCTTCTGCAGCTCCGAGTCGAAGTCCACGTCGTCCAGGCTGATTTCGTTCATGCGCGCATCGTATGCGGTGAAGTCTTCCAGCTCGGCGGGGGTGGGCAGGGTCTCCGGGGTATCCCAGAGGCCGTCGCGCGCCTCAATGCCGTGGGATTCTTCGTACCAGCGCCAGAACTGCTGTGCTTCACGCACCAGGCGCGGGCGCAGTTCCAGGCCGACCAGGTTCTCGAAGACCTGCTCGCTGGGGCCGCCGTCGATGCGGCGGCGCGCCATGATTTCGGTCAGCTGCGGTGCCTTGGGCAGGTTGCGGGTCGCGTCCTCGGTTACGACGGATACCCAACCCTCGATGAGCGCAAGCAGACCCTCCAGGCGCTGCACCGCCAGTTCCTGGTCTTCGGTGCGCTGGGGGCTGAACATGCCGCCTTCGAATGCTTCCTGTACGGCGTCGGGGTTGCTCATGTCCACCTGGGATGCGGCGTCCTGCATGCGGTTCATGTCCACGCGGATGCCGCGGGCGTAGCGCGCCACGAGCTGGACCAGGTCTTCACGCAGCCAGGGGTTTGCCTTGTGCAGGCGGATCAGCGCGGATTCACGCACAGCAAGGTAGAGCAGAACCTCCTGCGGGGGCACCTCGATGCTGTCGGCGAGCTGCTGGTAGCCGTTGGGCAGCAGCGCGGAGGAGCCGGGCGCGAGGGGGAAGCCCACGTCGGTGGAGGAGTACACCTCACCGGCGAGCTGCGCGAGTGCCTGCGCCATCTGCGCACCAAAAATCACGGAACCAATGTTGTTCAAGAAGCCGCTGTTGAGAATCTGCGAGATCTCTTCGGGCACGTCTTCGGGAGCGCCGGGCATGACCATGGACTGGGTGACTTCGGCTGCGACCGGCTCGACCATTTCGCGCCAGGAGTCGAAGGAATGCTCCACCCATTCCGCCTTGGACCACGCCTGCACCGGGTAGTTGTGGCGCTCAATGATAGTCACCGCGTCCAGCCAGAGGTCGGCGAGGTTCGCCGCGTCTTCTACGGCGCGCTTGAGGTTTTCGGGTACGGAGGGGTCTTCGCCCATGGAGGCGAGCATCTGGCGGGTCTGGTTCTTCACGCTATCCCAGTTCACGCCGCTGGGGCTGTCGGATGCGCCCGCGCCGGAGAACATCGCCTGCACCTGCGCGAACATGCTCTGCATCATGGCGGGGTCAAAGCTCATGCCCATGTTCTTCAGGTCTTCGGGGTCGATGCTGATGCCGAAGGGGTTCTGGCCGCCTTCGCCGAAGAGCGCGCTGAAGGGGTTCTGTGCGTTGGAGGAGGCGCCCTTGCCGCCCTGGCCGGTTGCCCCAGCGGAGGGGTCGAAGCCCTGCTCCTGCATCTTCTTAATGAATTCTTCGAGGGGGTCGCGCTCGTTGGAGGCGCCGCCGGTGGGGTTCTCAGACATGTAGAAGCCTTTCGTAATCCGGGGGTGGGCGCAGCTGGCCCGCTCGCTGTCCAGCCTACCGATTTTTGCTGAGAATTTCCCGTGCCATTGCTGTGGAAGCGGGTTAATCAGCTAAGGGCTCACAAGCTTGTCTTTGGGGCCGGGGTTTGGGAGTTTTTTCGTGCCGCTGTCACCGTGCGGTGCTGATAAAGCGCGGTGCGGGTCGGAACGTAAACGCCTCCTGGGGCTCTATTTTTAGCGGGGTAACGGTGCCCGCCCGCGTGTTGAAAAGCAGGTTTATCCGGTACTGTAGAAACCATGACTAAGTCCACCCCTGATGCTGAGCAACAGTCGAACGCCGCCTCCGCGAGCGTGAAGAGTAATGAGAAGGCGGCTAAGCGCCGTTCGCGTTTTGCGCCGCGCCGCGTGAACCTGCGTTCGGTGAGCGCTGTGGCGACGTGCGCCCTGCTGGCTGGTGCTTTTGTTCTGCCCAGTTCCTATGTGAAGGAGGGCCCCGGCCCGCTCTTTGATGTGCTCGGAACGTACCAGGAGAAGGACGTCATTGAGGTTTCTGGTGCGCCCAGCTATAAGACGTTCGGCAAGATGAACATGACCACGGTGTCGGTTTCGGGTGGCCCGTACACGGAGCTGTCCGGTGCGGAGGCGTTCTACGGCTGGTTGGCGTTTGACGGTAACCGCAGCCTCGTGGTGCCGACCGATGCCCTGTACCCGCATGTGAGCCATGAGCAGGCGACGGCGGCGACCGGCGCGCAGATGGCTGATTCGCAGACTCAGGCGAAGGTCGCGGCGATGCGCCAGCTGAAGATGGCAGTGACCGAGAAGGTTCAGGTGCTTTCCACGGTGGAGGGTTCCCCGGCGGCGAGCGCTCTGAAGGCTGATGACCGCATCGTGAAGGTGGGGGAGAAGCAGATTGAGACCCTCACCGATGTTCCGAAGGCTGTGAACGCCTCGAACGGTTCGCCGCTTGACGTGACCGTGGAACGTGACGGCACGCAGCAGACGTTTAAGCTGACCCCGGTTCGTTCCAGTGACGATAGCCGCTGGATTCTGGGCGCTGGCCTGAAGCAGAGCTATGACCTGCCGGCGCACGTGCAGTACAACCTGGACGGTGTGGGCGGCCCGAGCGCGGGTCTGATGCTGGCGCTGGGTACGGTCGATAAGCTGAGCGAGGGTACTTTGCTCGCCGATGAGGACGCCGGAGGCGACCCGTACCGCAGCTACATTTCGGGTACCGGCACGATTGATGCTGACGGTAAGGTCGGCGCAATTGGCGGTATCAAGTACAAGATTCTTGCGACGGGTCGTTACGGCGCGCGCTACTTCTTGGCGCCTAAGGAGAACTGCGATTCGATTGTGAAGATGCAGGCGCAGGACCCCGACCTGTTCAACTACTATCACGCCGGTCAGGTGCGCGGCACGATGGTGGTTGTTCCGGTGTCGACCCTGGATGAGGCGGTGAAGACGGTGGAGGCGATTAAGTCCGGTACCCCGGATGATTCCCTGCCCCGCTGCGGTTCCTAACGTAACGTTTCTCTCCGCGAGGATCTAACCCATATAACGTAGAAGTCAGCCCCGGTACTTTACGGTACCGGGGCTGTTCTGCGTCCTTTTCTCTGTCCTCACCAGCGCCCCTCACCTCATCATTTCGCGCCCAAAACCTCTCAACCCGGTCATATTTCGCCCCGAGCTTCTACGAGGTTCTGCCCTTCTGCTTGACCTCTGAGATACTTAAAGGCAGTTATTTTCTCTGAACGTATGATGAGCGAGGAATTGTGTCTGAGTCGACCAATAACACCGCGCATCCCAAGCCGACGAAGCCTGCCCCCAAGCGCCGTAGCCCCCTGAAGGCAACGATTGCTGTGGTGGCGGTGCTTATTGCTGCTTTTGTGGGTGCGTCCCAGGTGTACACGGACTGGCTGTGGTTTGATCAGCTGGGTTATAGCACCGTGTTCACTACCCAGATTTTGTTGAAGGCCGCCGTGTTTGTGGTGGCTGCCGTGGTGATTGCTGTGCCGCTGTGGGCTTCGATGTCCTACGCGGTCCGTCATGCTGATGTGGCGCCGGCGTCCGAGAAGAAGCCGCAGGAGGCGCCGAACCCGAATCAGAGCGTGCCGACGAGCGGCACGGATGCTGCCGAGCAGATGCTGCGTGACGTGTTTGGTCAGCAGCGTGCTGAGGAGAGCATGCGTCGCTACCACGAGAGCGTGGATAAGGCGCGTAAGGTTCTGCTGATTGTGGTTCCGCTGCTGTTGGGTCTGTTCATTGCTTCAGCGACGATGACTCAGTGGAGCACCGTCGCGCTGTTCTTCAACCAGCAGTCCTTCGGTAAGACTGACCCCGAGTTCGGTCTGGATTACGGGTTCTTCCTGTTTGCGTTGCCGTTCTTCCGCATGGTGGTGACTCTGGTGACCTCCGCTGTGGTGCTGTCGGCGCTCGCGGGTCTGTTCATGCACTACTTCTACGGCGGTATTAAGGTGCAGCCCGGTGGTGTGAGTACCACGTCGGCATTCCGCCGTCACGCTGCGATTGTGGCGGCTGCGTTCTTGCTGACTCGTGCGGTGAGCTTCTGGTTGGACCGCTATTCGTCAACTCAGCAGCAGGTGGGTCGCTGGGCTGGCGCAATGTACACGGACGTGAACTCGTCGATCCCGGTGAACGCTATTTTGGCGATTTCTGCTCTGCTGGTGGCGATCATGTTTATGGTGGCTGCTTCGATGAATCGTTGGCGTCTGCCGCTGATTAGCACCGCGATGCTGGTGATTGTTGCCGTGGTTGCTGGCGGCCTGTACCCGTGGATTGTCCAGCGTTTCCAGGTGGTTCCGAATGAGCAGGGTGCTCAGTCGAAGTTCATTCAGCGCAATATTGATGCGACCCGTTACGCGTACGGTCTGGACAAGATTGAGACCACTCCGTATGACGCGACGATTGATACCCGCGCCGGTGCGTTGAGCTCTTCGAGCGCGACCATTGCGAATATCCGTCTGTTGGATCCGAATGTTGTGTCCTCGGCGTTTGCGCAGATGCAGCAGTTCCGCCCGTACTACCGTTTTGATTCGCAGCTGGCGGTGGACCGCTATGCGGTGGGTAACACCACGCAGGATACGGTGTTGGCGGCTCGTGAGCTGAACCCGGCGCAGACCAGCGGCGATTCTTGGTATAACCGCCACGTGGTGTACACCCACGGTTACGGTGTGATTGCCGCGTACGGTAACCAGGTTGATTCTGCGGGTAACCCGAAGTTCCTGCAGTCCGGTATTAAGGCGACCGGTACCCTGAGCGAGGATTATGAGCCGCGTATTTACTTTGGCATGAGCTCGCCGGAGTATTCGATTGTGGGCGGTAAGGGCGACACCCTGGAGTTGGACCGTCCGCTCTCTGCTGAGGAAACCAACACCTCCGATGCGAAGTACACTTTCGCCGGTTATGGTGGTCCTCGCGTTGATTCGCTGCTGGCTCGTCTGTCCTACGCGATTAAGTTCCAGTCCTCTGACATTCTGCTTTCGGACGCGGTGCGTGAGGGTTCGCAGATTCTGTACGAACGCAACCCGCTCGATCGTGTGCGTAAGGTGGCGCCGTACCTGAGCGTGGATTCTAAGCCGTACCCGGCGATTGTGAATAACCGCGTGCAGTGGATTGTGGATGCTTACACTACGAGCGATCAGTTCCCCTATGCGCAGGGTAGCTCCCAGGATGCGGCAACCGCTGCGGGTGCTCAGCGTTCTAACTCGGTGAACTACATCCGTAACTCGGTGAAGGCTACCGTGGACGCGTATGACGGTTCGGTGACCCTGTACGCGTGGGATGAGGAGGATCCGGTGCTGAAGGCGTGGCAGGGTGTTTTCCCTGGCACGGTGAAGAGCTACCGCGAGATGAACGCTTCGCTGATGAGCCACGTGCGTTACCCGACTGACATGTTCAATATTCAGCGCACCATGCTGAATAAGTACCACGTGACCAACGCGAATAGCTTCTACGCCGGTGACGATGTCTGGTCGATTCCGAACGACCCGACTAATGATCGTAACCAGCCGATTTCGCCGTACTACCTGTCTCTGCAGATGCCCGGCGATTCTCGTGCGCACTTCTCGTTGACGACTACGTTCATTCCTCAGCAGAGCGATTCGAACTCTCGTAACGTGATGTATGGCTTCCTTGCGGCTAATGGTGATGCCGGTACCGGTAAGGACGGCGAGCGTAGCCCCGATTACGGCAAGTTGCGTCTGCTGGAGTTGCCGCGTTCTTCGGTGGTTCCTGGTCCGGGTCAGGCTCAGAACATTTTCAACTCTGATGCTGAGGTGTCGAACCAGCTGAACCTGCTGCGCCGCGGTTCGTCTGAGGTTATTAACGGCAATATGCTGACTCTGCCGGTGGGCGGCGGCATGCTGTACGTTCAGCCGGTGTACGTGCAGTCGAGCGGTGACGCTAAGTACCCGCGTCTGCAGCGTGTGCTGGTGAGCTTCGGCGATAAGGTCGGTTTCGCTCCGACTCTGGAGGAGGCGCTGAACCAGGTGTTTGGTGGCTCTTCGGGCGCGAAGCTGGACGGCTCGGCGGCTAGCCCCTCGGCTTCTGCCTCCGGCTCCTCTGGTTCTTCGGGCGCTGCGACCGGAGGTTCTTCGGCTTCGCAGTCTTCGGAGCTGAAGCAGGCTCTCAACGATGCCTCGAAGGCGATGACCGATGCTGATGCGGCGATGAAGAAGGGCGACTGGGCTGCCTACGGTGAGGCTCAGAAGCGTCTGGAAGCAGCCGTGAAGAAGGCTCTGGAGGCTGAGGAGGCGCAGAGCACGGCGTCCGCTAAGGCTTCTGCATCGGCAGCGCCCAGCGCCTCGGCGGCTCCGAGCGCAGCGGCTAGCGCTAAGCCCAGCGCGAGCCTTTCGACTTCTCACTAGGATGCCTGAGGCGGCGGGGGAGTAGCGCATACCGGATGCTCACGGATCGGATGTCCACGGGTCTAGCGTCCTCGCTCTAGAACCGGGGCCTGCACTGGATACGGCTCCTACTGACTACCTCTAGCGGTCTCTGACGGAACGGGGTGGAAGTGTATCGCTTCCACCCCGTTCCTGTATGTTCTACCCCTGGCACTGCCCCGTAGCCCCTATTCCTACCCAACTGCTTTCTACCCAACTGCTTTCTACCCAACAGCCCCTATTTTTGTGTGCTTGGTTACAAATCGCGTTTTTGGCTTGCATGCCCGGTTTGGGGTCTGTATAGTTGTATGAGTCGCCGCGGGGTGGAGCAGTTCGGTAGCTCGCCGGGCTCATAACCCGGAGGTCGCAGGTTCAAATCCTGTCCCCGCAACCAGAAAAACCCGGTATCTCAACGAAAAGTCGCTGAGATACCGGGTTTTGTTTTGCCCTGACGAGACCGAATCCCTATGTTATTCCCTACCTTTCAGCCAAACTCAGGCCCGTCGTCGAGGTGGGGGGAGGGGGGACTATCACCCAACATCGAGGACTATCATCCAACGCCCCTTCGGGGCGTATGACTATCTTCGCTCGTGCATGATCTCGTGGGAGGGAGGTTGCAGAGGAGGATTTTCACCGCCTAATCGGCGTTGATACCGGCTGTTTACCGCCTGAAAATGCAAAAGCGGTATAGCATTTTCCCTCGTATCTCAACCGAATCCCAACCCTTTACCGCCTTCACCGCCTAAAACCGAAAACTTTTATATATACACACGCATATGTAGGAAGATGAACACTCGCGTGTACACTTTTTAGAAATTAGGCGGTAGAGGCGGCAACACACCATGTTTTGACTGATATACCAACGTTTTCGATATACCGCTTAGCCTCAAACAGGCGGTAACTAAGCGGTGAAAGAGTAGCGTCCCGCATAGTGGTGTAACCGTGTGGTGATCGGCCCGTTGCTTGTGATGGGTGCGGTCACCGTGTGATCCTTCGAGAAAGCTCTTCTACTTCTGACTCGAAATGATTTGGAGGCACAACGATGACCGCTCCTCATATTATCGACCCTGCTGGCATGCTTGGCGAGGCGTTGTCCCAGGCATCCCCAGATTTGATGCGTTCCTTGCTCCAGCACGTCATTAACACGTTGCTCTCAGCGGACGCTGATGCGGTGTGCGGGGCCCAGTGGGGTCAACAAGATCCGCAGCGTCAGGCCCAGCGCAACGGGTATCGCTACCGGCCCTTGGACACCAGGGTCGGCACCATTGACGTGGCGATCCCCAAGCTACGCTCAGGCACCTACTTTCCAGAGTGGTTGCTTCAACGCCGCAAACGCTCCGAAAACGCCTTGATCACAGTGGTCGCTGACTGCTACCTAGCAGGAGTATCCACGCGCCGTATGGACAAGCTCGTCAAAACCCTGGGGATCACAGGACTGTCCAAGTCCCAGGTCTCACGCATGGCAGCCGACCTGGACGAGCACGTGGATCAGTTCCGCAACCGGCCCCTCCACGATGCCGGGCCTTTCACGTTCGTCGCCGCTGACGCACTGACCATGAAGGTGCGCGAAGGAGGACGCGTCGTCTCGTGTGCGGTTCTGGTTGCCACCGGAGTCAACAATGACGGACACCGCGAAGTGCTGGGGGTGCGCGTGTCCACCAGCGAGACCGCTCCAGCCTGGAAGGAGTTCTTCGCCGACCTGGTCGCCCGAGGCCTCACCGGCGTGCGCCTGGTCACCAGTGATGCCCATCTGGGCCTGGTTGAGGCCATCGCCGCCAACCTACCCGGAGCCACCTGGCAACGATGCCGTACCCACTACGCCGCTAATCTCATGTCCGTCACCCCCAAAGCACTATGGCCCGCCGTCAAAGCGATGCTGCACTCGGTGTATGACCAGCCCGACGCCGCCTCAGTCAACGCTCAATACGACCGGCTCTTGGACTACGTGAACGACAAGCTCCCCGCCGTGTGTGATCACCTCGATCAAGCCAGGGCAGACGTCCTCGCGTTCGCCTCCTTCCCCACCGGGGTGTGGACCCAGATCTGGTCCAACAACCCCAACGAACGCCTCAACCGCGAAATCCGCCGCCGCACCGACACCGTGGGAATCTTCCCCAACCGACAAGCAATCATCCGCCTAGTCGGAGCCGTCCTCGCCGAACAAAACGACGAATGGGCCGAAGGCCGACGCTACCTCAGCCTCGACATCCTCACCAAATCACGACTCACACCCCAACCCACCGGGCAGGAGGAACCCCCACTCCAACTCAGCGCATAACCCACCCCGAAGGACACAAAACGATTACACCACTCCACAGGACTTGAGCTGAGCAAGAGCACGTTCTACAATTGACGCATAAGTTCAAGGAGGTTCGCATGACCGCTTACGACCACTCGTCGGGGTACACCTACGGCACCGATGCCGTCCCCACGTCTCCGCTCACACTCGAGGATCTACGCCAGATTGAGGCCGCCGCGCACGTCCAGCCCGGTGACGCAGAGCTGCTCGCGCGAGCAGAACCCATCCTGGCGCCGCATGCCATGGAAATGGTCGACACGTGGCGCGGGATTTTGGCTCAAAAGACCTACCTGGCAGCACATTCCGCGCATCCGGATGGACAGCCGAACCCCGAGTACGCGCAGGCGTCAAAGCCCCGATTCGCCCAGTGGATCATCGACATGTGCACGCGCGAGCGGGATCAGGCGTGGTTGGACTACCAGTACCTGATTGGAGCTCGACACATGACCGCGGCGAAGAACGCGGCGGATGGGGCGGACTCGACGCCATTCGTGCCTCTGCGCTACGTGCTCGCCTTCATCGCGCCGACTGTGGAGGTCGGGCACCGTCTCCTGGCGGAGGGCTTCGAGGGCGCAGAACTGGACGCTGTCCGTGACGCGTGGACTCGCGCTGTGACTGTCGCCGTGACAGTGTGGGCGTATGCCTACCGCGATCACCCCGAGCAATTCTGATCCGGCGCTCGCCACCTACGACTCCCCCATCGGCCGCCTCACGCTTGATAGCGGTGTATTCGTCTTTCGCACTCTCTGACTGCTCTCCCTGGAAGCCTCAGTGGCTTCCAGGGAGAGCTTTCTTTCTGGGTTATAGGACACTACGTGTTGCTGGTTGGGTGACTTTTCGGCTTTCTGGTGCGGGAAAGTCACTCTTTCAGTTGGTCGTGTTTGCCTCGTTCCTGTGAATACTGCATCGTGCTCTGTGTGTGGCTGCCCCATGATCCGTCACGGTAAGAAGTCAACAGGAGGTCCTTTGAAGATCGCGGTGGTAGAAGTCCGCTCATCATCAAGGACCTCGACCTCTACCCACAACCCCCGACCAATACCTGGTCACCCACACTCAACTCGGAAGAGCCGGAAATAGCCTTCGTGATAGCGGAATAAAACGAAGGTGTGGAACTTGCAAGGACCGATCTCAAACTGGGATTCGATAGAACAGTTTAGCAAACGCTGACTTCGCTTTGCCGTCACTTGGAAACCTATCCGTTGGAAGTGCAGCTATCCTCACATACGCTTTTCCAAGTGAAGTATAGCTATGCACGTTTCACCGACGTTAGTAAAAACCCCGAACTTATCGCAGCCAACAGAAACCCGGTAGAAAATATATAGGAGCCAAAGGTGGCGCCTTTTAAAATCCAAGTCGTGGGAACGACAGCAAACAAGATCGGTGAGGTCGCAGGTTCAAATCCTGTCCCCGCAACGGATAACTCCCGATAGCTTAGCTATCGGGAGTTTTTTTATTCCCTAAAACCCGTACTCCCGCCGACCTGTCTCCTTCTGCTGTCCTCCCGTCACCTTCCGACCGCCGGTCTGCCTTCTTTCGCCACCTTCCTGCACCTTTCCTGTCGGCGACCTGTCTTCATTTGCCGCCTACTTTTCTTCTTCTTGTGCTACCTTTCTGCCGCCTGCTGGGCGGCTTTCTTTATATCTCCTGCCTCTCCGTATCTCCTGCCTTCTGTAATCTGCGGAGGGGGTCTTCTGAACCTTGTCGGGGCGGTGCTTCGGGGAGACTGATGGGGGGGGGGCAGCCTGCTGCCCCTTCCGGGGTGCTTGAGGTGGATCTTTCGGCCTCTCGAAACCCCTCTTGAAACCTCCTCACGGAATTTCATAGAACCGTCGTGAAAGTACCCTGGACTGGTTTCGGAACGTCTCCCGATGCGTCTTTCGAGGTATTCCTCAGTCCGTCTATCGGGGCTTCAAGCGGGTGTGCCCATGGGGGTGGTGGAGTCACTTCCGAGCGGTTGCTGGAGGGTGGTTACGCCTTCTTGAGACGCTGCTTTTGAGCTCCTTGAAAGGGGATCTGAAAGGGGTCCTGAAGGGGGCTCTGGGGCGGGTCTCAAGAGCGTGATGAGGGGTCCGATAGGATGCCTGGGTGGGGGAGTGGCGAGGGGGCTGTTTTTGCCTCAAAGTGCATTCTCAAAGTGGAATATGCGAAAGGTGCCTATATTCCGGGCTTGGAAATCACCCGTTTTGCCCCGGAATTCCGCGGTTTTTGGCAAAAATTGGGCTTCGAGTGCAACAATTCACTCTGAAAGTGATTGTAATCACATACGAAACATTCAAGTTAATTGTAGAGTTTTTTGAAACTCTTTCAAAAAACGCTCAAAAACCCCGGAAAATCAAGGAAAAATAGCCCATTCAACCTCTACTTGAGGGTGATTCAAGTTAAACTAGAAGCTTAGAAAAAGCTCTTGTTAAGATTGAATCTTGTTCGATACCCAAAAATAGCCCCAAAAAACCGCTGGAAAAGGCTTTTTGACCTGGTAGCTTTGAGTACGTGGTCACCGCGGTCCGCCGCGTAGCTCTCCGAAATGAATACTGCACCCCTCCATCACACGAGGAAACCCCCGCAACACACACGGGACGGTTACTGGACTTGCTCCATGCGGCATCACATTCGCAGGCCGACCGCCTATAGGCTTCTCACCTATAGACCACCTATCACTCAACCACTCTCGGGCGTCCGCGCCCCACGAAACACCAACAACGAGGACAACCCATGGCACTTCGCCCCCGCACCGTTAAGGCTGGCTCTCTCGCAGCCATCGCCGTACCCTCCGTGCTCGGTAGCACCCTGGTAGCACCCGCTTCCGCATTCGCACCCGTCGTTCAGGACATCCCCGGCGCAGCTACCCAGGCTCCGAAGTCCCTGTTCACCTCCACCGTGCAGCCCACCCTCTCGCAGGTTGCTGTGCAGATCCGCCAGCAGGCAGAACAGGCAAAGCAGACTCAGCAGGCTCCCGCAACGACCGCGGTTCAGCCCATCCAGAAGACCTACACTGCCCAGGCAACTCAGCAGACAACCCCCTCGGCTACCTTCCAGTCCGCACAGGCGGCTCAGCCTTCCGCTCAGCCCACCCTGGCACAGGTTGCACAGACCCCCGCAGCTACCCAGGCTCCCGCAGCTACCCAGGCTCCCGCAGCTACCCAGAGCGCTGCAACCCCTGCCGCGCAGCCCGCGCAGACCGCACAGGCTACTCAGGCGGCATCCGGTGTGGCAGCAACCCGCACCAACCAGACTTTCCTGTCCTACACCTCCCCGGCTGGTACCACCTCGCAGTACCACGTCTACGCTGAGGGCGTGGACTTCTCCAAGCCCGTTGGCGTGGTCTTCTACTTCGACGGCGACTACTGGCGCAACGACCAGTCCAAGGTCTACGACCCCTCCGGTGAGCTGGCTCAGATGGCTGCATCCGCAGCGGCACAGAACATGCTGTTCGTGCCCGTCATCTCCCCGGACGCCAACCGTTACGACGCTGGCGTGACCTGGTGGGAAGACATGGAGCGTAACGGCGAGTTCTTCCGCTCCTTCGCTTCCTCCTTCATCGCGGCTAACGGTGTGGACTCCTCCAACGTGTGGACCATGGGCTACTCCGGTGGCGCTGAGTTCATCACCTACGAGCTGAACACCAAGCCCCAGACCTGGCGTAACGGCGGCGGATCCATCATGATTGCTGGCGGCGGCCTCGACGAGGGCACCCCCTCGGATGCGCTGAAGTCCCAGCCCATGTTCTGGTACGCAAACTCGAACGATGGCTCCGGCGAGACCTACCCGCAGACCTGGAGCGCACGAGGGGCCGTTGAGGGCGGCTACAACGCCTACCGCAACGCCGGCTACACCAACGCTTCCGCGACCGTTCTGAACGGCTCGGGCCACTTCGACTACAACTTCTCGCAGATTCTGAGCAACTCGCTGACCAAGGGCAAGGCAACCGCCGCTCCCAAGGTCGAGCAGAAGACCGAACAGAAGAAGTCTGAGCAGAAGCAGCAGAACACTCAGCGTGCCCGCACCATGAGCTCCGCAACCTACCAGAGCTACACCTCCCCGGCGGGCACCACCTCCCAGTACCACGTGTACGCGAACAACCTGGACTACTCCAAGCCCGTTGGCGTGGTCTTCTACTTCGACGGTGACTACTGGCAGCGTGACGAGTCCAAAGTCTACACCCCCGACGAGGGCATGCTCGCGGCGATGGGCAAGATCGCTAACGCCCGCAACATGGTCTTCGTACCGGTTATCTCCCCGGACACCAACGCATCCGGTGACGGCATCACCTGGTGGGAAGACATGAACACCAACGGTGAGTTCTTCCGCTCCTTCGCGAAGTCCTTCGTGAGCGAGAACAACCTGGACGCATCCCAGGTATGGACCATGGGCTACTCCGGTGGCGCTGAG
>NZ_KV816920.1:91168-149979 GCF_001814485.1 Rothia sp. HMSC066G07
GTGGCGCTGAGTTCATCACCTACGAGCTGACCGACCACAACACCGCATGGCGTAACGGCGGCGGCTCCATCATGGTTGCAGGCGGTGACTCGGACGGCTCCGTGGACGCTGACGCAACCACCAAGGCATCCCCGATGTACTGGTGGGTTGGCGCGAACGACACCTCCGGTAACACCTACCCCGTCACCTGGAGCGCACGTGGCGCAGTCGAGTCTGGCTACAACGCATACCTGGGCGCTGGCTTCTCTGACGCCCGCGTGAAGCTGATTGACGGCTTCAGCCACCACGACTACGACCTGCCACACATCCTGGCGTCCTCCCTGGACTTCGCCGGTAAGACCCCCGCACTGGGCTACAGCGACCTGTCCGACTCGAACCCGAACTACAACGAGATCAGCTGGAACTCTGATCGCCGCATCATGCTCGGCTTCGCGGACGGCACCTTCCGCCCGAACGCATCGGTCAACCGTGCGCAGCTGGCAACCTATCTGTACCGCGTGGCTGGTCGCCCCGCCGTGAACGCACCGGCTGTTTCGCCGTTCAGCGACGTTCCGGCCAACCACCCCGCGTACAAGGAGATTTTCTGGCTGAGCCAGCAGGGCATCAACGGTAGCGACTTCCGCCCCCTGGAGGCCGTCACCGAGTCCACCATGGCTGAGTTCATGTACCGTGCAGCTGGCTCCCCGGCACAGGCTCAGGGCGGCTACGCATCCCAGGCTCTGGCATGGGCTGCCTCCAACGGCATCGGTACCGGCTCCACCTCTTCGGACGCGGTCACCCGCTCCGCGATGGCAGGCTACCTGTACATCTACGCTAACTAAGGCGCACGGCCCCTAACGCATAAAGATCCGCCCCGTTCCTGAAATTCAGGAACGGGGCGGTTCTTTCTATAGGTTTAGCTCAAGAAGCTATGCGCTAGACCAGGCTTGAGAATCCCCGGCTTAGAGAGTCTGGGTGGGGGTTTCCACAGCCAGGGGAGCCGGAGCTGCCGGAGCGTTCTTTGCCTTCAGAGCAGCCAGGCGAGCGTCCAGCTCGGTGTCGCGCTCCATCTGGTCCAGGGTGTTGAACTGTGCGTCCAGGGAGGAAGCTGCCAGCTCCTGCTGACCGATGACGCGTGCCTCTTCGCGGCGAACCTTCTCTTCGAAGCGGCTCATCTCGCTGGTCGGGTCCAGAACGTCGAACGCCTTCAGAGCGTCGTTCACCTGGGTCTGAGCTGCTGCAGTCTTCTGACGTGCGGTCAGCTCATCGCGCTTGTACTTGACCTCTTCAAGCTTGGAGCGCATCTTCTCCAGGCCGTCCTTGAGCTGGTTGACAACCTGAGTCTGGGAAGCCAGCTGAGGCTCAACAGCCTGTGCAGCCTTCTCAGCCAGCAGCTGCTTGTTCAGAGCAATCTTCGCGAGGTTATCGAACTTGTCAGCGTTGGCAACGTCGCCAGCTGCGCGGAACTCATCAGCCTTGTTAGAAGCTGCCAGAGCCTTGGTGCCCCACTCCTGAGCGGCCTTGACGTCCTCAGCGTGGTCCTTCTCGAGCAGACGCAGGTTGCCGATGGTCTGTGCTACTGCAGCCTCCGCCTCGCGGATGTTGTTGGTGTAGTCACGAACCATCTGGTCCAGCATCTTCTCCGGGTCCTCAGCTGCATCAATCAGAGCGTTGATGTTTGCCTTAGTGAGCTGTGCAATACGGCCGAAGATGGTCTGCTTAGCCATAATCTCCTACTTTCTGTTCACGGGCTGCGGGGGAGCACTACGCTCCTCGTGAGCCGTGCCCGTATAACTAATTATGTGGCAGATTTCTGGGTGCATGCTGTGAAAATGATGCACGCCTGATTTCTGTTACCTAAACTTTTGGTAAATTGCCTCGGGTGTTTTCCGACTGGGGAAAAACCGGTGAGGTAAGCTACGTGCCCCGCCGGTCAGACTGTAGAAAAATCTGCAGAAACCGACCGGCAGGATCGCCAGCACCGGCAGGACAGCCAGTGCGGAGGCGGTTAGAAGCTGCCGCCGTCACCGCCGCCGCTACCCCAGTCGCCACCGCCGCTGAAGCCGCCGCCCCAGCTGCCGCCGCTACTACCGCCACTGCTGTGGCCGCCGCTGCTACCCCAGCTGCTGGTGCCGGAGTTCATTGCGGTCATCAGAGCGCCCAGCAACAGACCCTTCGCCAGGTCGCCGCCGAAGCCGCTACCGCCGCGGTTGTTCTGGTTGTTGTAGTAGTTGCCGACCTCGCTCTGAGCGCGGTTCTGCGCGTCGGTTGCCTTCTGGATAGCCATATTGGCTTCCTTCATGGCGTTCAGCGGATCCGAAGAAGCCAGGCGCTGTGCCTGACCCAGGTGACGCTCCGCCTCAGAAACAGCGGTCAGGGTCATCGGGCCCACCGCAGCGCGGCGGTTATTGATGTAGCTACGCGCACCGTTCACGGCAGCGTAGGCAGAACGCATCGTACGGTCCAGGTTCTGCGACGCCGCACGAGAACGCTCGCGGGTAGCACGCATATTCGTCATGGCCTTATCCAGCTCAGCGGAGAGCTGATGTAGCTGGTTCGCCAGAGTCAGCGGGTCATTCGGGCGAGCCGAAGCACTCTGGTTGACCTGGTTGAGCACCGCCTCCATACCGGCGGCGACCGCACCCAAATCATCGCGACGCTGAGAAGCAGCGAGGCTCTTCGCCTCAGCCACGTCACGCTGAATGCTCAGCAGGTCGGTGCTCAGACCCAACTGAGCCTGCTCCAGCTCCTGTGAGCGGGTATTCACAGCCGCACCCAGCGCCTGAATTTGCGAGGCGGCTTCCTCCGCGGTGCGCAGGTGAGCAACCGCCTCCGAACGTGCCGTAGCAATGGTCGCCTGAGCCTTCTCAACCTCAGCAGCGCACAGCACCATGTTCGACTCCAACAGGGCAGGAGTCTTCGAAATGGGCTCCAGTGCGCTGGGCAGGTAACGTTCCCTCATCGCGTGGTACTGGGCGGTAATCTCTTCCACCGAAGCACGCAGCTGCGGCAGACGCTGAGCCAGAGCCTCAATAGCTTGGGGTGCCTCCTGCTCCAAGTTGCGCAACTGAGCCAGCTTAGCGTCCTGTTCCTGAGCGATACGGGTAACTTCCTGAGAGTTATCAATAATCTCAGTCAACCAGGCACGCTGCTCGGCCTCAGTGTCGGGAATGCTATCGGTCAGAAGCTGCTGACGCTGGAAGGACTTACGCATCAGATCCTCAGCGCGTGCAATCTCCTGAGCAAACTCGGCGACCTGCTGGTCGCTGTACTGTGCACGCGCAAAATCCAGTTCCTGCTTCGCATGGCTCATCGTCGTATCAGCCTGCAACAGGGCGCTACCGGCGCGAGTGCGCAGCTCCTCCAGCGGAACCTCCGGGATGGGGGAGTAGTTACGAGGCGCACCGTAGGAACGCTGAGGCTGCTGCTGAGCGTTCTTCTTCTTGCGGCGACGGTACATCGCGTAACCACCAGCACCAACAGCTGCCGCCGCACCCACACCGAGCACACCGGTCACCACACCAGAAGAGCTACCGCCCTTCTGAGCCTCAATACCCTCAACCGCAGCAAGAGCTGCACCCGAATAGTCGCTGTTCTGCAGCTTCGGCTTAATGTAGTTCTGGTACACCTTCGTCTGCTGATCGCTCGAAAGAGTCTTGGTGCTACCTGCCAAGAAATACGCCTGGCGGGACTCGGTCGCAATTACCAGCACCACATCGGCAGAACCCCAATTGTTCTTCGTGGCAAGCGCCTTCGTCCAGCTCGAAGAAGTAGACGGGTTCTCGAACTTATCAATGGTCACCACGTGCAAATCCACGTTGTACTTCTTCGACAGATTCGAAATCTTAGATTTCAGGGTAGCGGTATCACCCAAAGAGTTCGTGGAATCGTACACGGTGGTGCCCGTAATCTGCATCGGGTCAGCAGCCTGTGCCGACGTGCTCAAAAATGCAGAACCAGCCGGCAGAACCGCCGGGGCACAAGAAAGACCTGCCGCCAGCACTGTGGCACCCAGAATAGTGCGCAGGCGAGGGCGTGCGGGACGAATCTGACGCGCAAAGGCGTGCTCGGTCATGGTCTTTCCTCCGTTGTCGTGAAGTATGAACGGACCTGTACTTCACGGCGTGCTTGAACATCGCACGCCTTAGTGCTGGTCACATTATTAGTGTAGCGGTGGCTCAGCCACGCAAACACACAGATACGAGAATGTTGCGCCGCTGTTTGCCACCCGTTTACCGACTTCCCAGGCTTTATACAGGAAAGCCGGTATATAGGAAGCCGGTATACAGGAAAGCCGGGGTTTAGCCTCACGCCAGACCCCGGCCCACCGGCTATTCAGTTAGTTAGCGCCGACGCGCAATCTTTAGATTGCTCATCAGGTGCTCCACTACCTCCGCGGCATCAACATCGTGGATGCTCTGTGCCATGCCGTTCACCACCTGAACCCGCGAAGACGAGGCGAACATCCAACCCAAGAACTGCACAGTATTCAGCAGCCTAGAACTGCGTTCTGCCTGCTTTCGCATCTGTGACCACAAAAAGGGCGTAGTCGGCACACCACGGCCCTTATACACCTGGGAGTTAGAACGGGCGTCCAGAAGCTCAGCGAGGGCCTCAATATTTTCGGTCAGCTCCTTCAAGTCCTCATCCCCGGCAGAGGGGCCGACGTAATACCGCTCGACCAGGCTCAAAGGCATGTAGCCGCTACAGCTACTCACCCACGCCAGCTTCAACCGCAGATTCTGCAGGCGAAGCACCTGCCGCAGAAGCCGTGAATGAGTGCGCAACACCGACAGCGGCATGGAAGATAACCTCTTCTCCTCCGAAAGCAGACCCTCGGCGCCCTCCCCGGAAAACGCCTTATACGGATCCGAGACGCCCACCAGAAGCACCGGTCCCTCGTAGTGCACGAACGCCAGAACCTCGGGAACACTCGAGAGGGAACGGATGCGCTCGCCAATGGTCGGAAGATCCTCCCCATCCGGGGCGTACTGTTCGCGGCTGAACATCAACGTCTGGATAGGCTGCTCGGCAAGGTCGGGCGAGTCATGAGCAAGCGCCCGCAAATCGGTCACAACCTCCGCCAGAACGCCGTCCTGCTCAACCTGCAGAAGCTCCTCCAGAAGCTCAATGACAGAGCGCGCCTGCAAGCTCAAGACCGCAGCGCAGAACTCCGCATCCTGAAGCTCAAGACGCACCTTCTCCAGGCGCTCTTCCAGCGTGGACTGCACGCCCTTGAGCTCAAACTCGCTCAGCTGTTCTGGGCGGAGCATACGGTGCGTACCATCCTCGCCGGGACGGTAGAAAAGTTCGCTAAACTCCAACGTAGACTGAACGCCCTTCAACGCCTGCTTTCGCAACTCAGGTAGAACGTCAAAGGCAACTTCTGTCATCTCATTCCAGACCTTGACCTCATCGAGATTTGAGTCCTTACGAACAGTCTTCTTCCAGGTCTCGGCAAGCTGCATGGCGCGATCAAATTCGCTCAGCTCCACAAAAGCCGCCAGCTTCTGCGCGCTCTCACGCAGATAACGCACCGCGTAGAGGCGGTCGCTCAAAGAATCCGGGAGGGTATCCTCCAGCAGACGCCAACGGAAGGTACGCTCAAAGCACTCCTCGGTCAGGCTAATGACGGCGGCGCTCAAAGAGAGCGCATGATCACGGGCAAAAGCGAAAGAGCCCGGGGTATCCGCCAAACGGGGCAGGGACGAATAGAACTCCAACGCCCCGCTCAGCTTCAGCCGAGATACCCGGATGGTTTCTTCCAGCTCGGCGGCAAGCACCGCGCGGTCAGCCTGCGGGGTTTCTTTGAAACTGTGCAGCGGGGAAACCTGCGCACGCTTCAGCGTCTGCAGGTTCATGACCGCACGCATGAGGTAGTTCTCCAGAATATCGACCTGCTGCAGGCGCGGACGCTGATTCAGCGGAACATGATTCTCCTGCGTACCGACCAGCAGATGCTGTGGCACACCGCTAATCGACGGCAACGCAAAGACTTCATCCTCAGATTTACTGACAGAAAGCACCATGGGGTAGCGGCTACGCTGCGCGTTCTCTAGAGGGGGAATGAGCTTGAAGTTGGTGCTCAAAGAGAAATGGTCGGAGGGCGCCGGGTTACTCTGTGCCGGGTTACTCTTGGGAGCCTGCTGGGCGGCCTCCTGCTGCGGGCGCTCTTCAGGCTGCGCCGGGGTGTTCTGGGTCATGCTCTGCTGCACCTGGCTTTCTGCTGAATGGCTTTCTGCTGAATGGTTTTGCGTCGAATGGGTCTGTATCGAAGAACCGGAGATACCACCGGCCTGCATCGGCTCCAACGGCGAAGGTGCAGCCACCGGCTGAGGAGGCTGAGGTGAGGCAGTGTGAGGCGAAGGTGCCTGAGCCTGCTGACTCTGCTGAGTACTATGACCCGGCTGAGCACTATTACCCGGCTGCGCCTGTTGAGCACCATTACCCGGCTGTGCCGGCTTCGGCTGGTAGTGCATCGGGTAGCTCACCGCGCCCTGTACTTGCTGATTGGGTGCCTGGTGAGGGGGAACCTGCTGATTCATCGCCTGGTTCTGCTGTTGCTGCTGCTGTTGCAATACCTGCCGTCTAATCTCACGCGCACGACGGCGCGACGGGCTCAACGACGCAAACAACGCCACCACCGCGCAGATCAGTACAAACAAAAGTAGCGCGTACAGGCGGGTTGCGCCGTCCAGCGAAGATGCCACCGCCGGTAGGGTCGGCAGCGTGCCAAGAAGAGCGAAAACAGCAGAAATAATCCTCATGACTTCACCATAACCCAGCTAAATCCCGGGTGCTCGCAACGCCGTTGCCTTACCGCATACTAAAAGGGAAGTAGCCGGGGTACCGGGTGCTCTCCGCCAGTGCTTCCCGCATCCGCCTCACAATTAAAAGACGATGCGGCGTGCGCCCCATGTAGGGGCTCACGCCGCATCAATCATCACTCAACTCATTATCACACCCGGGCCGGTCCTCACACCGACCCTTCGGGACATACTGGGGATTCTCGCCCCTCCCGGTGCAGGGCTCTCATCTCCCGCCCCGGAAAACTATCAAACTCTATACGCTACCTACCGGCAGTCAGTGCGTGGGTAGCCATCTGCTGAGCCAGCTCGGAGGCCTTCTCCGCACGATGACGGCGGTACACCATTCCCGAGCAACACGCCACAATACCCGCACCAATACCGATGGAGCTTGCCAAGACCGCACAGAAAATCAGGGTTCCGATCATCATGGGCTTCTCCTTTACCTTTGTCCTTTGCCTTTGTTCTCTGCTCTATGTGCCTTCAACATTACGGACTGACCCTGTGTTCAAGCTGTGTACCAAGAAGCGTCATGCTGTGTAAACCGTGGAGAAAAACTGGGCGCTTTAAAAGAGAAACCTGAGAGTGAGTAGCGAACAAAGCCCCAAAATAAACTAGCCGTCGGGTGAATCGCCGGGTGCCTCAAGACCGGCTCATCAGCTGCCGATGAAAGGGCGCGAGGAAAATTCCCAGGGAACTCCCCGATAACCAACAGCAAAAAGATATAGAACGCAATGAAACACCCTCTACAGTAGAAAGATAGCGTGTGCCCAGGGTGACGCATACGCACGACTCTAGGAGAACTCATGACTCAAAACAATGGATGGTCCTACGGCGGCAATGACGGCGTCACGGATGCAACCCGTCCCCTGCAGAACGTGAACGGACAGGCAGGCTACCAGCCCGCAAACCAGCAGCAGGGTCAGAACGCATACCCGCAAGCATATGCTTCTCCCGGCTACACCTACCCCCAGGCTGCTGCCGCGCAGGTTGCGTCGGCGCAGTCTGCACCCCAGAACACCGACCATAACAAGCGTTACGGCGCAGGTGTTGTGCTCACCGCAGCTCTGCTCGCCGCCCTCGTTGGCGGTGGCGTTGGCGCGGGCGTCGGAGGCGGCATCGCAGCATCGAATAACAGCTCCTCCAGCTCCTCCTCGCGCGGCTCCGTGAGCTCCAATATCAGCAACTCTTCCACCGTGGCAGGCGTAGCAGAAACCGCGAAGAAGGTCCTGCCCTCCACCGTGACCATCATGGCCTCAAGCGGCTCCACCTCCGGCGGCGGTAGCGGTGTCGTCCTCGACAAGGACGGCCACATCCTCACCAACCACCACGTGGTTACCCTCGAATCTTCCAGAGAAGCATCCACCATTGAGGTTCGCCTGAGCGACGGTACCGTGCGCACCGCAACCGTGGTGGGCCTGGACGCTGCTGCTGACCTAGCGGTCCTGAAGATTAACCCCTCCGGTCTGGACCTGCAACCCATCACCTGGGGCGACTCCTCCAAGCTGGTCTCTGGCGAGGCAGTGGTTGCCCTCGGCGCGCCGTATCGTCGTAGCGAATCGGTGACCGCCGGCGTAGTCTCGAACGCAAACCGCGTGCAGCCCGCTGATGCGAAGGGCCAGAACTACATCCCCATGATTCAGGTTGATGTGCCCATCAACCACGGTAACTCCGGCGGTCCGCTGGTGAACCTCAAGGGCGAACTGGTCGGCATCAACGCGCAGGGCCAAGCAAGCCAGGACGGTGGTGCCGCCGACGGTATGGCGTTCTCCATTACCTCCAACTACGCCAAGCGCATCTCCTCCGAGATCATCGCCAAGGGTAAGGCAACCCACGGCTACCTGGGCGCGAGCGTAAAGAACAGCCCCGCGGACACCGGTTCGGGCTCGTCCAAGCTCATCCCCGGTGGCGTTGAAATTGCCTCGGTAGAATCTAACAGCCCCGCCGCGAAAGCAGGCCTGCGATCCGGCGACGTCGTGATTGAAGCCGACGGTCACGCCGTGACCAAGAGCGACGAGCTTAACGGTACCGTGCGTGCCGCGGCAGCAGGCTCTGATCTGAAGCTGAAGATTAAGCGCGGCTCCTCCACCCATGACATCACCGTGACCCTGGGCGACGCCGACAGCCAGAAGTAAACAGCCAGAAGTAAAACGCGCTATCGAACGTTGAGAGATACGGCTGCGAAACACCCGCTCAGCCGGCTCTACCGTTCAGCAAGAGCGCAGCCAAACATAAAACAGCCAAATATAAAAGCGAAAGCTCCCACCCCATATGCGGGGTGGGAGCTTTCTTTCGTTAGTACAGCAAAATGCATTGGTGCCGCAGAGCGGGGTGGGTCAGGCGCTCTCAAGAACCTCGCCCACGCGCTTCTGCAAAGCCGGGATAACCTCCTGCTCGAACCATGGGTTCTTCGCCTGCCACCTAAAATTCAGCGGCGAAGGGTGCACCAGCGGCAGGAACTTCGGAAGATAAGACTCCCACGCACGAACCGTCTCCGTCAGGTTCTTCTGTGCCTTCGGGGCGTGCACACCATCCAGGTAGTGCTTCTGAGAGTAAGCCCCCACCAGCAGAATCAGCTGAACATCTGGCATGAGCTCCAGTAGCTGCGGATGCCACTTCGGCGCGAAATCCTTACGCGGCGGGTTATCGCCGTGCGCGCCCTTACCCGGGTAATAGAAATCCATCGGCAACAGCGAAATCAGGTCGGGGTCATAGAACTGCTCATCCGTCACGCCCATCCACTCGCGCAACTTCACACCGCTCGGGTCATTCCACGGGATACGGCTCTCCTGCGCGGCACGCCCAGGCGCCTGACCAATCACCACAATACGGGCATGAGGCGACGCCGAATAGACCGGCTCCCAACCCCGCTCCGTGAACTCTCTATTCTGCGAATCCAGGCGAATCTGCTCAGCCAGGGGAGGGTCTGTCTCCAGAATCTGCTGAACCAGATGCTCCGGCAGATTATGGTGTGTTGCAGCCATGCTAGATGGCGCCTCCCTCAAAACCGTTCTGGCGCCACGCCTCAAAAATCGCAATGGACGCAGAATTAGCCAGGTTCAGCGAACGGCGGCCCGGCTTCATCGGAATCTTCACCCGCTCGCTCACGTGCGGGTCCTGCTGAACCTCAGCGGGCAGACCCACCGACTCCGGACCAAACATGAACACGTCACCGGGACGGTACTCAATATCCGCATACGAAGTCGAAGCAGTCGTCGTGAACGCAAAAACACGCTCCGGGGCGAGTGCCTCCCACGCATCCTCAAGGGTCTCATGCACCGTCACCACCGCCAGGTCGTGGTAGTCCAGACCCGCGCGGCGCAGATGCGCATCATCAAAGTTAAAGCCCAGCGGTTTCACCAGGTGCAACTCAGCGCCAGTAATCGCCGCCAAACGGATAGCGTTGCCGGTATTGCCGGGAATCTCAGGGGTATAGAAAAGAATCTTGAACACGTTCCTAAGTGTACCGCGCAGCCCCCGACCAGCCCGGAACAGCCCCCGACCAGCATTGAGCGTCCCGGGGCAGTAGCGCTCGCCGACCCAGCCGCAGATGAACACACCTAGAAGAGTGCGGATAGAGCGCGATAAAATAAGTGAGGCGAAAAACTGCCGACAACCCAGCAGGAGGAACCATGAGTGCAGAAACCAACCGTCAGAACGGCCGCGTCTACCTCGACCATGCCGCCACCACCGACGTACTGCCCGCCGCCATCGACGCTATGGTCGAACAGATGCGCAACGGTGGCAACCCCTCCTCCCTGCACGCCGTAGGCCGCGACGCCCGCGCCACCGTCGAATACGCCCGCGAACGCATCGCCCGCGCCGTCGGAGCCGACCCCGCCGAAATTATTTTCACCTCCGGCGGCACCGAAGCAGACAACCTCGCCGTCAAGGGCATCTACTGGAAACGCCGCGAAGAAAACCCGCAGCGCACCCGAATTCTCGTCTCCTCCATTGAACACCACGCCGTGGAAGAAACCTGCGAATGGCTCGAAAAGGCAGAAGGCGCGCAGCTCGAATGGATCCCCGTAGACGAGCACGGTAGCGTCAACCCGCAAACCGTCCGCGAACTCATCGAAAAGAACCCCGAAGACGTCGCGCTCGTGACCGTCATGTGGGCGAACAATGAGGTCGGTACCGTACAGCCCATCCCCGAGATCGCCGCTATCGCCGCCGAATACGGTATTCCCGTGCACTCGGATGCGGTGCAGGCTTTCGGTGCGGTGCCCATTGATTTTCACGCCAGCGGGGTAGCGACCCTCGCAATCTCGGGCCACAAGATCGGCGGCCCCATGGGCATCGGCGCGCTGGTTGCAACCCGTGCCGTGCAGATGACCCCCGTCCTACACGGAGGCGGCCAGGAACGCTCCGTACGCTCCGGCACCATCGACGCACCCGCCATTGCAGGTTTTGCAGAGGCCGCCGTGCACTCGGTTCAGCACCTTGACAAAGAATCCGCCCGCATCGCCGCGCTACGCAACGAACTCGTTGCGGCAATTAGCGCGCTCATCCCGCAGGCGCACCTGAGCGGCGAAAACCCGCTCACCGAAGAGTACCCCGGCCAGAAGCGACTGCCCGGCAACGCCCACTTCACCTTCGAAAACGCAGAAGGCGACACCCTGCTCTTCCTGCTGGACATGCAGGGCATCAGCAGCTCCACCGGCTCCGCCTGCAACGCCGGGGTGACCCGCCCTTCCCACGTGCTCATGGCAATGGGAATGGACGAAGACACCGCCCGCAGCGCCCAGCGCTTCACCCTCGGTCACTCGACCACCGGAGCCGATATTGCGCGCCTCATCGCGGCACTACCCGCTGCCTACGAACAGGCAGCAAAGGCGGGGCTGTCCTCGCAGCTGCCGGACGCCTCCCGCTGGTACTAAAAGACAGAAAAAAGGTACCGAACCGCCCTCAGCTTGCAATATCAGCGTTCGCTGAGGGCGGGCTGAGGGTGCACTGCCCAATATCCCGCCGAGCCCCTGCGTACAATGGGTAGCTACAGTAACGAAAAGTCCGCCCACACAAATAAGGCGTACCTTTCTAAAGGCTCAACACAACAGAAGGATAGGCAGTGAAAATTCTTGCAGCTATGAGTGGCGGCGTTGACTCCGCAGTCGCCGCAGCCCGCGCCGTAGAAGCAGGACACGAAGTAGTCGGCGTTCACCTCGCACTATCCCGCATGCCCGGCACCCTGCGCACCGGCTCCCGCGGCTGCTGCACCCTCGAAGACTCCATGGACGCCCGCCGCGTCTGCTCCCAGCTGGGCATCCCCTTCTTCGTCTGGGACTTCTCCGAACGCTTCAAGGAAGACGTCGTCGACGACTTCATCTCCGAATACGAAGCCGGACGAACCCCCAACCCCTGCATGCGCTGCAACGAAAAGATCAAGTTCGCCGCGCTCCTCGAACGCGCCCTCGCACTCGGCTTCGACGCCGTGGTGACCGGCCACTACGCCCGCGTCATCACCACCGAAGACGGCAACCGCGAACTGCACCGCGCCGCCGACTGGGCCAAGGACCAGTCCTACGTGCTCGGTGTGCTCACCCACGAACAGCTCAAGCACGCCTGGTTCCCCCTGGCGGACACCCCCTCCAAGGCGCAGGTACGTGCGGAGGCGGCAGAGCGCGGCTTCTCCGTGGCGAAGAAGCCCGACTCCTACGACATCTGCTTCATTCCCGAAGGCGATACCCGCGCCTGGCTGGGCGACCACATCACAATGCGCCCCGGCCTCATCAAAGACACCCACGGCGAGGTGCTCGGCGAGCACCCCGGCGCGCAGGCATACACCGTAGGCCAGCGCAAGGGCCTGGCACTGGGCCGCCCCGCCGCCGACGGCAAGCCCCGCTTCGTGCTGGAGGTGCGCCCCAAGGAAAACGAAGTTATCGTCGGCTCCCGCGAGCTGCTTGCCGTGCACGAAATCCGCGGTATCCGCGCCACCTGGGCGGGCGTACCCGTAGAACAGGCGGCACGCTTCCTGGAACAGCCCGCACAGCTGGGCGCCCGCAGCGAAGAGTTCGAGGTGACCGCACAGGTGCGCGCGCACGCCGACCCGGTCCGCGCCAAGGCGTACATGACCTGGGCACCCGACCCCGAAGCTGAAGAAGAAGGCGCACTGCGTCTGGAAACCGTAGTGCGCCTCCTGGATCCGCTCTCCGGCGTGGCACCGGGACAGACCATGGTGCTCTACCAGGGCACCCGCGTACTGGGTCAGTCCACGATCGCCCGCGCCTACTCGCTGGACCGCGAAGACATTCAGGAAACCCTGTCTGCTGGCGCCTCCACCAGCGCCGACTAGCCGCACAGAATAGCCGCGTACCCCGCTATTCGCAGCTGTTGCCGCAACAGCCTGCTCGAGCGCAACGCACAGAAGACCACAACCGGACTGAGGAGAGACCGATGACTGCCGAACACACTTCCTGCGAATTTGACCCCCACGCCACCTCCATGGGCGATGAAGTCGCGCCGGAGGTTTACGAGGAGCTCTTCGCCATGCGCCGCTCCATCGACAACTTCGATGCAGCGTTGGTGCACATCCTCGCGGAGCGTTTTCAGGCAACCAAGCGCGTGGGCGTCCTGAAGGCTAAGCACAACCTGCCCGCTGGCGACCCCGGTCGTGAAGAGGCGCAGATTGCTCGCCTGCGTGCCATGGCGAAGGAATCCAGCCTGGACCCGGAATTCGCGGAGAAGTTCCTGAACTTCATCATCTCTGAGGTGATTCGCCACCACGTGCGCATCGCGAACGAGCACGCTGACCAGGACGAAGAGACTGAAAAGTCTGAAAGCTAAGACTTTCTAAGATTTCACCCTCTTCGAGATCTCAGCCTCTCCGAAAAGCCCCGCTCTCATCCCTGCTGAGCATCCATCGTGCTGAGCGTCCAGCGGCAGAGCATCGACCCGCCCGCACTTTTCCCTAACCTGTCTTAACCTCACTCGTTTATGCCCCCTCAATCTTCCTCCCGCCAGAATGCCCGCACCGAGCCGGTGCCGGAGCGCCTGCTACTGCCCGGTGAGTACCGTGCCCCCGAAGGGGACGAACTGACCGAACAGGACCTCGCCGCGCTCGCTACGGAGCGTCCGCTGGTACGTGCTAGCGGTCTGGGCGATTTTCCCGGCGATGACCTGGCTGAGGCGATGTCCCGTGTGGAGGGCGAGCTGGGTTCCCCGCACTTGCCGTTCCTGCCGCATCTGCCTGCGCTGGGCTGGCGGAGTACCCCGCTGGCACGCACCCTGGCGGTGTGCGAGGGACTTGCCTTTGACGGTGCCTCGTTTGGGTGGCGCATGGTGCATAGCGGCGGCAGGGGAGCGCGCGAGTCTGCCCTGGCGCAGGACCGTCTGCTCTCCGATATCAATCTTCTCGCTGACCGCGTGGGCTCGCAGAAGAAACGTTTCGGTTCAGGGCAGGATACCGCCCCGGCGTATAAGATTCAGCTGGCCGGTCCGCTGACTCTTGCCGCCAGTATCTATTTGCCCGGCGGCGAGCGTGCCATTAGTGATGCAGGGGCGAGCCGTGACCTGCTGGAGTCGTTCCTGGAAGGCCTGGAACGCTGGATGGGTTCTCTGCGCGAGGCTCTGCAAGCTCCGCGGGCGCTGATTGCCGTGCAGCTGGATGAATCCGAATTTCAGCGTCTGATGGAGGGGGCCATCCCTACGGTGAGTGGTTTCCGCTCCCTGCCGGCTTTGCAACCTCACTACTATCAGCAGGTGTACCGCCGTATCTCGGAGCGTTTCGCCGAGCTGAATCTGCAGCTCATCCTGGATGTGGATGGCACCGCGCTCAAGCCTGTGCAGGAGCTGAAGCTGCTGAGCCAGTCCCGCCCCACCCTTGACGCGTTGGCTCTTGTGAAGGCGATGCGTGTTGAGGGCGGCGCTCCTTGCGCTTTGCTGTTGCATCCTGATCGTGCCCGCCTCAAGGGGCCGGGCACGCTGCAGGTTCCGCCGCTGAGCGACCCTCGTTCCTGGGAACCTGTGGCGCAACTTTTGGAGGCTCAGGCTCAGCTGTGGCTGCCGGTGGTGACCTCTGCGCGGGTTCCTGATCAGGTGCGCCGCCTGTACAGCCTGTGGCGCGAGGTTGGTCTTGAGCCGACCCAGTTGAGCGCGGTGGGTTTGATGCCTGATGAGCGTATTCAGAGCGGTTCCGTGCCTGCTGGGATGACTTCAGCCGCGGTAAGTATGCTGGATGCCACGGCTTCGCTGGCTCGGGTGACAGAGTGTGCCCGTGCATTGGCTGAGTGCGCGGTATGATTAGAGAATCAGCTTTTTTATGTAAGTATTTACGACAATTCTTTAGGGAGGTACTGTGAGCGCAAGCGACGCACACACCATTTTGGTGGTTGATGACGATGATGCTCTGGCGGAAATGATTGGCCTCGTGCTCGCGCAAGAGGGCTTTAACGCTGTTTTCTGTGAAAATGGTGCACGCGCTTTTGAAACTTTTATGCGTTCCACTCCCGATTTGGTGCTTTTGGATTTGATGCTTCCTGGCATGAACGGTATTGAAGTGTGCCAGCAAATTCGCCGTTCTTCTAATGTGCCGATTATTATGTTGACCGCTAAAAGCGACACTGAAGATGTTGTTAAGGGTCTTGAAGCTGGCGCTGATGATTACATTGCTAAGCCTTTTAAGCACGCTGAATTGTTGGCGCGTATTCGTACCCGTTTGCGTCCGCGTGAGAGCCGTCAGCTGGTGGTGTCCATTGGCGATATTGTCATGGATATGGACGGTCGTACCGTCAAGTACCACAGCACTGAGGTTCCGATGACTCCTCTGGAGTTTGACCTGTTGGCCGCGCTGGTTCGTCACCCGGGTCAGGCGTTGAGCCGCCAGGAACTGCTGGACATGGTCTGGGGTTACACTGATGTGAGCGATTCGCTGGTAAACGTGCACGTCCAGCGTTTGCGCGCTAAGTTTGATGAGCTGGGTGCGGATCGTTTTATCCAGACGGTCCGTGGCGTTGGCTATAAGATTCCGACCGAGCTGGTGGGATCTTCCGGTAGCTAATCGGAACCTATTCATAGGCGAAGGGATAACCTGATTGTCTGTTGCGAAGTCGAGCCATGAGCACGGCGCTTTGACGGCGGAGGCGGTAGCCTCCGCCTCTTCGCGTACCCGCACTTCCAAGCCGCGTAAGGCACAGAAGCAGCGTAGGAACCTGATGCAGCGCGCTCAGCGTCTGTGGAAGGAATCTCTGCAGTTCCGTGCTCTGGGAACCGCGGGCATCATGATGTTCCTGAGCTTCTTGATGGTGGGTTGGTCCTTGTCGAGCCAGATTGCATCGAGTCTTTTTGAGAATCAGAAGAGCCAGGCGTTGGCGGAATCAGAGAGTGGTTTCCGCAACGTTCAGAGCGTGCTGGACTCCTCTGAAGCCCGTAGTGACAGCGAGATTCGTCGTAATGTGAGCCGTACCCTGACCGTCTTGGACGCGGGTAGCTCGGGTAAGCGCAATTGGATTCTTGTGCCTTTGGAAGGTCAAGGTAAGCAGGGTTTTATTCCTGAGCAGAGCAGTAATAATTCTTTGAATTCTTCGAGTATTCCGAATGATTTTAAAAAAACTGTTCGTGATAAGGACGGTATTTTCTGGCAGACGTCTACGGTGACTACTGTCGAAAATAATCGTGAGCGCACCTATCCGGTGCTTATCGTTGGTACACATATTTCTATTTCTCAGAACCCTAATTACGGTTTGTTCCTTGTGTACGATATGACGGATTCTTCCGCCACGATTGCGCATATTAACTTTGTTCTTTTTGGTGGTTTCTGTGCACTGCTTACTGTGGTGCTTTCTGTGGTGTGGATTGTGACTCGTTTTGTGGTCCGCCCGATTACGCAGACCGCTATTACGGCGGAGAAGCTGGCTGCTGGCGACCTGGATCAGCGTGTGTCTGTACACGGCGAGCATCAGGCGGCGCGTCTGGGCTATTCCTTCAACCTGATGGCTGACTCGCTGCAGGAGAAAATTGTTCAGCTGGAGCGCCTGTCGACTTTGCAGCAGCGCTTCGTATCTGACGTTTCTCATGAGTTGCGCACTCCGCTGTCGACGGTGCGTTTGGGTACTGAGCTGCTGTACGATTCGCGTGAGAATATGAACCCGATGCAGGTCCGTAGCGTGGAGCTTCTGCATGAGCAGGTGGACCGTTTCCAGTCAATGCTTTCTGATCTGCTCGAGATTTCGCGCTTCGATGCTGGTAGCGCAATGCTGACCATTGACACGGAAGACTTCATCCGTGTTCTCTCGAATATTTTGCAGGAGGCTCTGCCTCATCTGGAACGTACGCATACGAAGCTGAACGTGCATACGAGCCATGAGAGCATCATGGTGGATATGGACCGTATACGTATTGAGCGTGTGCTCCGTAACCTGCTGTACAACGCGATTGAGCACGGCGAATCCCGACCGATTGACGTGTACGTGGATGCAAACGCCACGAATCTGGGTATTGCGGTGCGCGACCACGGTATCGGCTTGTCTGAGGATGAAGCCGTTCAGGTGTTCAACCGTTTCTGGCGTGCTGATACTTCGCGTAAGCGTACCCTGGGCGGTACGGGCCTGGGTCTGTCGATTGCTGCTGAGGATGTGCGTCTGCACGGTGGCACGATTGAGGCGTGGGGCGAGAAAGGCCGCGGTGCTTGCTTCACGGTGAACCTGCCCCTGGTTCATGGCGCTCCGTTGGGTGAGTCGCCGGTTTTGGTGACGGGTGAGCCTGAGTCAAGCTCGCATCGTTCGGCGCCGGCTAAGGATACGCTGCCCAATATCGCTCCTCGTACGGCTGCTGGGGGCGACCTCTAGAAGAGGCGCGGGGCCCTGGTCCTTGTCATGAAACGGGGGATTGGGGTCGGTGCGGTTGTATTTGCACTTATCCTTGCGTATTTGCACTGTTTACCCAGTACAATCAATGCAGATATATTTTCACGGTGTTGCTATTTCGCTGTGTTGATTCTTTCGCCGCGCTGCGATGGCCTGCAGTGGTAGCTGGTGATTGTTTGTCTTTGTTCGTAGAGGAAGGTTAAGACCTCCATGTCTCACAGGGGTATTGTTTCTCGACGCGCCGCGCTGTCTTGGTGCGCGGTGTCTTTGGCGACGCTGATGAGCTCTTGCGCGGGTCTTCCTTCGAACGACCGAGTGACTCAGCACAGCAGTGGTCTGGACGTGAAGAGCGTTAATACTTCTCCGGCGCGTGCGCCGGGACCGCTGGCGGGCGCTACCCCCGAGGCGATTATTGAAGGCTTCGTGCGTGCTGGCGTGGATAGTATCGAAAATTATGCTGTGGCGCGCCAGTATTTGAGCTCTTCTTTTGCGGGCCGTTGGAATCCCTACGGTACGACTCGTGTGTACCGTAATACGGTGCAGCCGCGCAGTGATGATAGCGGAAACGCTGAGGGTACGTACCATGTGCGTTTTCAGCAGACTGCGACCGTGAATAGTCAGGGTATTACGAGTACCTTCCCTGAGGCTCAGACTGAGACTCAGGATTTCACCGTGGTCATGGAAGATAACCAGTGGCGTATTAGCTCCTGCCCGGATGGCTTGTGGCTGGATGGCACTGAGTTTGAGCGTGTGTTTAGCCCGTGTCGCCTGTATTTCTACGATCGTGCGTTCCGTTATGCTGTGCCGGATATCCGTTGGTTCCCGCATACGGATCGCTATTTTGAGTTGCTGGTGCGTACTCTGATGATTGGTCCGGCGTCCTATTTGAAGGATGTCGCGTTTTCGGCGTTGAATGAGTCGATGAGCCTTGAGACCGCCAACATGAGCGATAACCAGGATGTTCTGGTTCGCCTTTCGGGCGAGCAACTAGACGACAACCGTTTGGCGCGCGTGCGTGAGCAGATTATGCACGGCTTGGAGAACTTCTCCGGTCTGGGTAAGACTGAGGTGTTCTATAACGGAACCTTGATTCCGGAGAGCTCACCGAACGGTTTCTCGGTTGTGAAGCTGAACCCGGGTGTTCCTGCCCGCACGGTTGCTATTAACTCGAATGGTCAGATGGTGGCGCGCGATGACTATATGAGTAATGCGGGCGAGCAGCTGCTTCTGCGCGGTGTGAGCCAGTTGAGCTCCCCGGCGATGGGTTATTCTGCGGATGTGTTCGCTTGTTTGGCGAATGATGCTGCGAGCCTGTACACGGTGTACCAGGGCACTGCCCGCCGTGTGTGGCAGAGTACCGCTCTGACTGCCCCTAGTTTTGATGCGTACGGCTGGGTGTGGGCTGCTGACGGTGAGGGCGTTGTACGTGCGTTCAAGCCGGATTCTGAGGACGCGAACGAGCGTGAGCGCGGCGTGGATATTGGTTTGTCCTGGCAGCGTAATTTGATTTTTACGAGCGTGAACGTTTCGCACGATGGTGCGCGCATGGCGATTGTAGCGGCTACTGAGGGCGCGTCGGCGGTGATTATTTCCGGTATTGTGCGTGATGAGGCAGGTAAGCCTCTGCGCTTGACGGAGATGGTGCGTCTGAGCTCTTCTGTGACTCCGCGTAATGCCCGTTGGGCTGGCGACCAGAGCGTCGTGGTGGTGAACGTGAAGAACGGTGAGTCTGAGGTGATTTCCCTCAGTGGTGAAGAGACGAAGCTGGACCGTCTGGATGGTGTGATGAGCATTTCCACCGCAGATAATACGTCGAATATTATTGCCCACCGTTCTGATGGTTCGTGCTATCTGATGGAGGAGCGCGGCTGGATCCGTTTGGATACGACCCTGCACGAGATTAGTTACGCCGGTTAGCCTCGGGTACCGGGTATAGCGCGCGGAAAGGTTGCTTTCGGTGAGTTCAGAACAGCGTGGTTTGAACGGGTCTCTGAGCAGGTCTCTGACCGGGCTCGCTGGCGCTCTCAAGAGTGCCGGCGGGTCTTTGGGCGAGGTGCTGATGCCGCGTACTTGCCCGTGCTGTGCGGTGCCGGTCACTTATGGGGCAGGCTCGCCACTGTGTGAGGCTTGCTTGCCGCAGTTGCGTTCGGCGTTAGCTAAGGTGGAGCGAGTATATGCTCTGCAACCTCTTGATGGCGCGGCTGCTCCCGAGGTGCGTGCGGCATCCCGTTATGAGGGGATCATGCCGCGTGCCCTGTTGGCGTTGAAGAATGCGGGCCGTACCGACCTGCTGCCCCTGTTGGGAGAGGGTTTGGCGCGTAGCGTGTATGAGCTTCTTCGGGTTCACCGGGAGGGGCTTCAGCCGGAGTCTGCTTCTTCAGTCCCGGTTGAGGTTCTGCTGGTTCCGGCACCGTCCTCTGCGCAGAGTGTGCGCCGCCGCGGCTATGCGCCGGCGAATCTTTTGGTGCAGGAGGCGGCGCGTCAGCTTAATAAGCGTCTGCCTGCCTCGGTGCGGGTGCGCGCTGTGGACGTTATCGGGTACGTTCCTCACAACCGGCGGGGGAGCGGCGCCTCCATTATTTCTGATGCGATTTCCGGTGCGCAGAATGAGCAGAAGAGCCTGGGCGCTGTGGGGCGTGCCGAGCGGATGCACGGTGCCTTGCGTGTTATGGAACCTGCCCTGTGCGCGGGTCGGGTGAGCATTATTTGTGATGATGTGGTGACCACCGGTGCGACCGCCTCTGAGATGGTGCGTGTGCTGCAGGAATCCGGTTCGCGGGTGCTGGGCGTGTGTGCGGTGGCGGCGGTACCGAAAAAGGCTCAGACATAGCGTTTCTTGTAGTTAGTTGCAAGAGATACACGATTTTTGGCGAATAAAGTTCGCAGACGGACGAATAGCTATTATTTAGGCTAAATATTTGTCATATCTAGTGATATGAAACATGTTTCGTACTAGAATATAGACAAGGGAACGGCATTGGAGTCGAACCCCCGTACCGGGTCCAGCCGGACGCGGTATAAGCCCCCAACCTGGAGGGAATGATCGTGGAAGTCAACATCTACGGCCGCAATATCAAGGTCACCGAACGCCTGGAAGAGTACGTGAGCGAGAAGGTTCAGAAGTTCGCTCAGCTCGGCGATAACGTGAAGGACATCGACGTCAAGTTCAGCAAGGACGGTCACCTGGGTGGCGAGTCCATCCGCGTTGAGATTACCGTTGTTGGTACTGGTCCTGTCCTCCGTTCCGAAGCCCAGGGTCACGACAAGTTCGCGGTCTTCGATGAAACCTACGGCAAGCTCCTGGAGCGTCTGCGCCGTGCACGTGACCGCCGCAAGCTGCACAAGCGCGGTGGCAAGCACCCCGTCTCCGTGGCGGACGCTACCGGCTCGATTCCCGTGGTTACCGAAGCAATTACCGAGATTCTGCTGCCGGATGTTCCGGTTGAAGAAGCAGCATTCGATAACAGCGAGGTCACCCTCGCCGACGAAGCCGCATCTCCCATCGAGATTCGCCACAAGAGCTTCAAGGGCGAGCGTCTGACTCCCGCAGAAGCTGTTGACCGTATGGAACTGGTCGGCCACGACTTCTACCTGTACATTGACAGCGAGACCGGCGCACCGGCTGCGGCATACCGCCGTAAGGGCTGGAGCTACGGCATCATTACTCTGGACAACGAGTAAAACTAACGTACCTGCTGGCTGCTGAGGCGTAAGGCTCTTTAGGGGTCGTACTCAGCGAGCAGGCTCAAGACCCGGGCGGTCTGGGAACACACACCGTGTTTCTCCAGGCCCCCGGGTTTTTCTTTGCCCTCCACACAGCCGTTCCTTTAGGCGGACGGGTCGGCTCTGCCTCAACCGGAGGGTGAAAGATTCGAGTGTCACCAAATGTCACCTCGTGGGCGCACAGCGTAAAAAAGAGCTCGGACGGGCGAATTAGGCGGCTCTGCCATACAATATGTAGGAAGGCCTCACCGCGCGCACTTTCGCGCGCCCTTGGTGAGGGTACCGAAACAAGCAAGGAGTAGAAGCTCAGTGGCATCTTTCTTGGAGAAAATCCTCCGAACCGGCGATAAGAGGGTTCTGCGACAGCTCGAAGCGTACACAAAGGCGGTGAACTCGCTCGAGGACAGCTTCTCATCGATGACCGATGAGGAACTGCGAGCAGAGACCGACAAGTTCCGCGAGCGCGTCAAGGACGGCGAATCCCTCGACATTATGCTGCCGGAGGCCTTTGCGGTGGTCCGTGAAGCATCCAAGCGTACCCTGGGCAAGCGCCACTACGACGTGCAGCTCATGGGTGGTGCAGCGCTGCACCTGGGCAACATTGCCGAAATGAAGACCGGTGAGGGTAAGACCCTCGTTGCGACCCTGCCCGCGTACCTGAACGCCCTGAGCGGCAAGGGCGTGCACATTGTGACCGTGAACGACTACCTGGCTGAGTACCAGGCGAACCTCATGGGTCGCGTGTTCCGCTTCCTCGGCATGGAGTGCGGTGTGATTCTGTCCTCCATGGAGCCGGACGAGCGTCGTAAGCAGTACGCCGCAGACATCACTTACGGTACGAACAACGAGTTCGGCTTCGACTACCTGCGTGACAACATGGCGTGGACCGTGGAGGAGCAGGTTCAGCGCGGCCACAACTTCGCCATTATCGATGAGGTCGACTCCATCCTGATTGATGAGGCACGTACCCCTCTGATCATTTCCGGCCCCGCAGCCGGTGAGGCGAACCGCTGGTACGCAGAGTTCGCGCGCATTGCTGCGACCCTGCTTAAGCGCGGTGAAGACTACGAAGTAGACGAGAAGAAACGCACCGTCGGCATCCTTGAACCCGGCATTGACAAGGTGGAAGACCACCTGGGTGTGAAGAACCTCTACGAATCCAAGAACACCCCGCTCATTGGCTTCCTGAACAACTCCATTAAGGCGAAGGAGCTGTTCACCAACAACAAGGACTACGTGGTCATTGACGGCGAGGTCCTGATTGTTGACGAGCACACCGGTCGTATTCTGCCGGGCCGCCGCTACAATGACGGCATCCACCAGGCGATTGAGGCGAAGGAAGGCGTCGAAATCAAGCCTGAGAACCAGACCATGGCGACCGTGACTCTGCAGAACTACTTCCGCATGTACGACAAGCTGTCCGGTATGACCGGTACCGCAGAAACCGAAGCGGCAGAGTTCATGAACACCTACGAGCTCGGCGTGGTGCCCATCCCCACCAACAAGGGTGTGCAGCGCATCGACAACCCCGATAAGGTGTACCGCGACGAAATCGCCAAGTTCAAGGCGGTCGTCAAGGACATTAAGGAACGCCACGAAAAGGGCCAGCCGATTCTGGTGGGTACCGCAAGCGTGGAGAACTCCGAGTACCTTTCCCGCCAGCTGGCGAAGGCAGGCGTGCGCCACGAGGTGCTGAACGCAAAGAACAACGAGCGTGAGGCTGCTATTGTTGCGCAGGCGGGCCGTAAGGGCGCCGTCACCGTGGCAACCAACATGGCTGGTCGCGGTACCGACATTATGCTCGGCGGTAACCCCGAATTTGAGGCCGTCGAGAAGATGCGTGAGCTCGGCCTGGACCCGAACACCAACTCCGAGGCGTACGAGGCACGTTGGCCCGAGGTCCTGAAGGCCTGCGAAGACGCCGCTAAAGAAGAGCACGATGAAGTCACCAAGCTCGGTGGCCTGTACGTGCTCGGCACTGAGCGTCACGAGTCCCGCCGTATCGACAACCAGCTGCGCGGTCGTTCCGGCCGTCAGGGTGACCCGGGTGAGTCCCGCTTCTACCTGTCGCTGACCGACGAACTGATGCGCCTGTTCAACACCGGCATGGCAACCCGCCTCATGGCGGCAGCCCCCGAGGACTCCGCATTGGACTCCAAGATCGTCAGCCGCGCTATCGCTACCGCCCAGTCAAACGTTGAAGGCCGTAACGCTGAACAGCGTAAGAACGTGCTCAAGTATGACGACGTGCTCAACCGCCAGCGCGAAGCGATCTACAAGGACCGCGGCCGCATCCTGCACGGTGACGACCTGAAGGAACAGATTTCTGGCTTCGTGGACGAGGTGCTGACCACCATCATCGACGCGCGCGTCGCTGAAGGCCACGCCGAGGACTGGGACTTCGACGAGCTCTGGAGCGCCCTCAAGCAGGTGTACCCCATCTCCATCACCGTGGACGACCTCGCTGAAGACGCTGGAGACCGCACCAAGATTACTCGCGACCAGATCGTGAAGGAAGTCCTGGCGGACGCACACCTCATCTACGATGAGCGTGAAAAGAGCGTCGGCGAAGAGAGCATGCGCGAAATCGAACGCCGTGTCATGCTGTCCGTCATCGGCGAGCGCTGGCCCGAGCACCTGTACGAGATGGAATACCTCAAGGAAGGTATCGGTCTGCGTGCGATGGCTCAGCGTGACCCGCTGGTCGAGTACCAGCGTGAAGGCTACGACATGTACCAGTCGATGCTCGGCGCGATCCGTGAAGAGACCGTGACCTACCTGTTCAACCTTGACCTGTCCAAGCAGCGCACTCAGGCTTCTGCCGTGCGCCTGGCTGAGCCTTCGCGCCCGAAGTTCCTGCAGTACTCCGCCCCGGATGAGGACGGCCACGAGCAGGTTCACGTGGAACGCTCGAAGGACAAGTAGCCTCAGCGTAAAAGCTGAAATGCTATAGACCTAGCAGAGAGGGTGCGAATCCAACACTGGATTCGCACCCTCTCTGTTTGTCTGTGTGTTTTGTAGGGGAAGCCGGGGAAGCCTTAGTCTTCGTCCAAGCGGCTCTGCGGCTGCTCAATTGCGGTAATCAGCCACATGCCGTGAATCAGGCGCATCTGCATGGTCACCACGCGCACCTTATCCGCACAACGCAGTAGCGCCACCACCTCGTAGAGCTCCTCGTGTACCTTCTGCGCTCGCACCCGCAACAGAACCGGCGGAAGGGTCAACAGCATCTCCTTGCGCACCTGACGCGGGTTCTTCGGGAAGAATGGCAACAGACGGTGGAAACAATCCGCTGACACCCACTGCGCCAGCTGCTGACGCGAACGACGAGCCGACATGATCTCCAGGTAAGCAATCGCCACACCCGCGCAACGACCCTCCAACTGGCGAGCTAGTGCATCCGCAGGACGCAGCGGGCGGCCCCTCTTCACTACCTTCGGGCGCTGAGCCGAATGCTGCTCATAACGCGGCAGAGGAAGCAGCGAATAAACCGAGGGACTGTTGCGCCTCTGCACCAGAGTCATCGTGCCCTGCCCCTGCTCGGGGAGCGGAGCCACCTGCTGCTGAATCACCGGCTGGGAGGCGCGTGCCGCCTGACGCTTCGAGTACGGGCTGGCAGACTGGTTGTCGCGGGAGGCAGGCTGATGCGGCGGGGTCCACGGGGAACGGGGGAGAAGGTTGGAGAAGCTCATGACGGCTCCTTTCGGTGCAGAGGCTTTCGGTGTAGGGGTATGTGAGGTGAGTTGAGCGAACGAAAGACTGTTGGGATGAGGTGGAATGGGGTGGAAGACGCGGGTGAGGTTAGTGAACGGGCTGTTCGGGGATCTGTAGAACCTGCCCCTCGTAGAGCAGCTCAGCGTTCTGACCCAGAGCGTCCTTGTTCGCCTCGTAAATGTCGAGGGTGTAGTCGTAAATGGTGGAGGCGTCGGTGCCTTCGCCCAGCTGGTCGGCGGCAATCGACCAGAGCGTATCGCCCGCCTGAACCGTGTAAGAGTAGGTGCCCGCCTCGGTGCGGGGAGGAGAAAAGAAAGGGCTACGGTCCTGCAAGTAGCCTGCCGCCTCCGAAGGCTCGGGAGCCAGGGGAATATTGGGAACCTCAGCAGAAAGGGTCAGGGGAGTAGCGGACTGATTCGGGGCGGTATCGGAGAGAACCGCATCTGAGCTGGCGTCTGCCGCCGCGGTAATCGATGAATCTGCTGCCATAACTGCTGAAATGGTTGTCTGCGGTATGCCCTCCGCGCCGTTCAGCCCCGCGTTGCTGGGCGTAGCCACCGTAGCTTGCGCGGGAGCCAGAACCGCCCCCACTCCGAGCGCCGTGCCGCCGAGCGTCAGAACGATGCGGCGCATAAAACGCGGACGGAAAATCGCCGGAACCTGCAGCACAGCGCGGTCAGCGTTGCGGCTCGAAACTCGCAGGGAACGAGCGTAGAAGAGCGCGTAGATAAAACTGATGAACCACCAGGCGGTAATGAGGATTGCCGCCGCGCCAGCGCAGAGCAACGAAGCGTCAGCAAGAGGGTGCGCCGAGGGGATGCGGTGCAGGTTCACGCTCAACGCGCCCAGGACCGCCGCGGAAAGCAGGGGAGGGGCGATGAAGAGCAGAGCGTCCTGGTAGTTAGCCTTGGTGCTGGTTTCATGACCTGCGTCAGCGCCAGATGCCAGAGGAGTAACGGACGCAAGGGGATGCGAAGCGAAGGCTGCGGGGGTTGAACCCGGCGTGGAAAGATGGTCCACAATGACCTCCAAATGGTGTGTTTGATGTGTTTTGATGTTGCTTCATTTATACAGGAAGTCGTGTTAAAAATGAAGCAAAACGCATCAAAATGTATAAAAAACATGTAATTTGGTGGAATTTGCTTCAAAAATTAGGCTCAAGAATCATTGCCCGACCAGAAAAACACCCCGGTTCGTATCCGCATCCATCCTCAGGTAGGGTCATAGCATGAGCATGGAAAAGTTCCTACGAGACATTGAGGCGCGCCTCGCCTCCGAACGCGCCTGGGATATGGAACAAGACGCCCGCCAAGTCGCCCGCGTCCACTATTCAACCATCACCCTCGACGACCGCCTCCTCGCACAAGTTGGCGGCCCCATCCGTATCTGCGCCACCGACATGCAAACCTACGAAGGTAAGCTCGAAATGGTCGGCGAAGAATGGGTCAGCATCGAAGCGCGCGGCGAGAACATCATCATCCCCTTGCGCGGAATGCTTTGGTGGGAAGGCGGCATAGCTCCCGGACGCGCTGATGTTCGCCCCGAACGCTACCGCATGAAAATCCAGCTAGCCCTGCGCTCCCTCGCCATGGCACGCGAGCCCGTCCGCCTCTCCCTCGAAGGCGGCACCGTCAGTTACGATGGCGTGATTGAGCGAGTTGGCGCCGACTTCCTCGAATTGCGCCTGCTCAACGGTGGACAGTACCCGCGCATCCACGAACGCGACCAGTACGCGCGTGCAGCCTACGGTGCGCAGGGAGCCTACGAGCAGGGCGGTTACGGGCATGGTGGTTACGGGCAGGGCGCCTCCGGCTACTCCCGTGCACCTCGCGGCGCTGGCGTGCGCACCATTCCGCTGGCTCGTATTAGCGCAGTTATCGCCCGTATCTCACGCTAAAAGCACGGGGTAAATAGTGGGCAGTTCAATTTGTGGGAACGCCCATAAAAACGCCTCGACAAGTATAAATTCCCTTATAAAAGCAACAATAAACACAAAAAGGTCCGCCCCTCTCCATTGAAATCTCAATGAGAGGAGCGGACCTTTCTAAAACCACTCGAGCGTTGCGCCCGCGAGGTGCATGTCGAATGCTACTCAGCCTTAGCCTTTGCAGTGAGCTTGCCGGAAGCAATCGCCTCCAGAGTCTGCTCGTGGCGCTCAGTAATGTACTCTTCAAAACGAGAGCGTTCAATGCGCCACTGGTTACGTCCACCAATCTGAATGGCGGGAAGTTCGCCGCTACGCACCAGAGCACGCACCTGCGAAAGCGAAACCTGCAGCTCCTCGGCAACGTCGCTCAGAGTGAGGAAACGAGGTGCAGTCATCGAATTATTCCTTTCCGTGAGTGAAATCCTGGGCCCCTTAGCCACCGTTAGCGGCCTTATACATAGAGTCCATACGGAACATCTATTGAGTACTTTCAGTATATGTCATCACCATGAAATTTGCGCACAAAAAGCCTTATATGAGCTGAAAAGTTATCTAATTACCCATTCAAAAGGGGCAAGACTCAAAAATATTTCATAAACGCGACTCTTGTTGAGAGCGAGTACTAAATGAAATATGCTGTTAGGGTTAGTGCCAGAATCCAGTCAAAGCACTATCGAAAACACACCACTCGCTCATCGGTCAGTTGAACAACACCCGGAATCACCGCCGGCTTCCGCACCGAAAGGCACAACCACATCATGCGCATACGACAGAACGCGACGAAGCGTTCCACCCTCACCGAGCCCCACGCCAGGCGCCTCAAAAGGCCCACCGTCAAGGACTGGCGATTCATCCTCGGTGTACTTCTCGTGCTCGTCTCCATCACTGGCGTGCAGCTCTACGTGCAAGCCAACAACAGCAAAACCGAGTACTACACCGCCAAAAGCGAGATTCGCCTCGGCGAGAAGATCACCGAAGACAAACTAGCCCGAGTCGAAGCGAACATCGACTCCGCCAACGATAAGTACTTTACCCGCGCCGACGCCGCCCAGATGAACGGCAAAATCGCGATTCAGCGCATCCCCGCCGGTAACCTCATCAGCAAGGAATCCGTAGGCACCGAAACCTCCCCGGGCCGCCGTCTCGCCACCGTCAGCATTGACCGTGCGGCAGCCTCCGCGCTGAAGGCGGGCGAGCGCGTGGACGTGTGGACCTCCGGCCCGCGCAACCCCGACACCAAGAGCGATAACCGCACTGAAAACGGCGCCCGCGCCATCGTCACCAACGCTGAAATCGTTGCTGTAACGGTCGACGAAGGCGTGCTTGGCGCCAACGGCAAGGCAACCGTGCAGCTGTGGGTCAAGGAAGAAGCCCTCGCCGCCCTCGTCAAGGAAAGCAACAGCGACTCCAAGATCAGCCTCATCCCCGGCACCTATGGGGAGGGTCAGTGAACATCCCCGTCATCCTCTACGGCGATGACGGCTCGCTCCTGAACCGCATCGAATCCCAACGCGGCCGCGTCTCCGTGGCGCGCACCGTGCAGGACTTCAGCGAAGCCGTCGGAATGGCGCACACCGGCATTGCCCGCGTGCTGCTCTGTGCCCACGTGCCCGCCGAAATAAGCGCCTCCACCGTGGATGCGCTCGCCGCCTCCGAGGTGCTCCTGGCGGTCATCGCCCCGGACAACCTGCATCTGCCCACGCAGGCTCACCGTATCCGCCCCGAAGCTGCCCTCGACGAGATTCTGGGCTCGCTCGAACAAGCGGTGGATGCGGCGCTCGCCCGACCCGCCGCCGGCTACGGCATTCCCGCACAGACCCCGAATCAGGCTCCCGCGCAGGCGGTGCATCAGCCGGAGGCGCACGCCGCCTACGGTCAGGACGCAGGCTACGGATACGATGCAGGGTACGGCTACGACAGCGGATACAACGGCTACGGTTACGATAACGGAGCTGCTGGCTATGGCGTTGATGGATATGGGGCGGGCGGCTACGGCTACGACCCCGCCGCGGGCGCTGGCTCAAACACCGCCGCGCCCTACGGAGCCGACTACGGAAGCTACGGAATCGACCCCGCGGTGCCCGCCGGAAACGCACCCGGTGCGCCTGAGCCGGCGGAAGCCTCCTCGACCGCCCCCAGCAACGAGGAATCCGTGCTCAGTCAGGCCGCTGCCATCGTTGACTCTTTCGCGCCCGGCAGCGACTACGCCCTGCACGTGCAGAACGAGAATAACGACGGCACCCTGCCGCAGCACCCTGACATCAACCAGGACCCCGCCGCGCCTTCCCGCTACCAGCCGGGCCACCGCCTCGGCACAATTGTGACCGTCTGGGGCACTCACGGCGCGCCCGGTCGAAGCACCATCGCCTTCAACCTTGCCGCCCTCGCGGCGCAGCAGGGGCAGCAGGTCTGCCTCATCGATGCAGACACCTACGCGCCCAGCCTGGATGCGCTCATGGCGCTCGAGGACACCGGCTCCGGTCTGGCAATTCTCTGCTCGGACGCCGACCGCGCCCAGCTCGACGAGAAGAAAGCCGGAGCCATCATGGAGCGCGTGCCCCTCAAAAACGGCACCTTCGACTTCTTGAGCGGCATCACTTCCTCCTCGCGTTGGCCCGAGGTGCGCGCCCGCGCCTTCGCCGAAGTACTCGAATGGCTCAAACACCGCTACGACCTGGTCATCTGCGATGTTGCCGCCCCCATCGAGGTCGACGAGGAACTGACCTTTGACGGCCCGGCACCGCGCCGTAACGCCGCGACCCTCACCGCGCTCGCCTGCGCCGACCGCGTAATTGCGCTCGGTGAAGCGGACGTCATCGGCCTGCCGCGCCTGATTAACCTTGCCCGCGAGGTGCAGTCGCGACCGGATCTTTTCGCCCCCGAAACGGATGTGCAGTACTGGCTCAACCGCAGCCGCCGCGAAGCCGCCGGATTCAACCCCGAGGCGAAGATGCGCGATAACTGGGCACGCTACCTGTCGGTTCCGCTCACAGGCGTGATCCCGTACGAGCGTAAGGTCATGGACCGTTTGCGCCGTAACGGTGAAGCGCTGCTGGAGGTCGCACCCCGCCACGCGGTCGTGCAGTCCTTGGAAGCGATGCTTGAAGGTATGTACACGGTACGCGCCGGCGCATAGCGTCAACCTCAGCGCCCGACATCAAGCCGGGTGCATAGCGTCAAGCCCGGCGCGTAGCGTGAGGCCAGAGCGCTAACATTATTGTCTGCCAGAAATGGACACAAGAAGACCCGACCTGCCGGTATACGGTCCCGACATTGGGAGCGCCGGCAGGTCGGGTTTTCTGCACCTCAAGCATAGTGAGGGCGGGGGAGTAGCACGAATATTTCATCTCAAAATTGAGGGTTTCATCTCATCTCACAGCGTCATATTTGGGAATAAAAGCCTGCTTCAAGAAATGCTCTGTAAACTATTCCACGTATTGCCGTTTGAATGGGAATTGCGGCGAGCAAACCGTAAAATAGTTGAACCTACCCGAACTCATGGGAAGCACGCAAACATATGTCTTTTACTGAAGCGACTCTGAGCGCCTACGACTTCGGTCCTGGCGATACTGAACGTATTCACCTCATCAAGGGTGAATGGCAGATCATCTCTGACATCGCCCAGAGCGACCTGGTTTTATGGTTCCCCACCGACTACATTGTTGCCGACGGCAGCTCCCCGGATGCCGTATCCGGCCCCAGCGCAACCAGTACTTTCCGTGCCATCGCGCACGTGCGCCCTTCCAACGTTCGAACCCTCTTCCACCGCGACATCATTCAGCGCGAGATGGACGAGGGAATCCGCGACGAAGCATACCGCGTCTGGATTGACCAGAACATCAGCACCTACACCGACGAAGGAAGCGGTGAAGGCGTCGGTGCTCGACCGCGTGTACACGTGACTTTTGTGCCCATTGTGCGCAATAACCGCACCATCGCACTGCTGACCAGCCACAAGATTGCCACCCCCAATGGTTACCCCTCCATCAGCGACGAGGTCTACGAATATACTGCTGACACCATGCTCTCCATGGTGCACTCCGGCCTGTGGCCCGACCCCCTCGCCCAGGGAAATAACACCCAGGGCAACCCCCGCGTGATCGACGGCATTATTGTGCTTGACCCCGCCGGCCGCGTGGTGGTTGCCTCCCCGAATGCGAACTCCATGTACAACCGCATGGGCATGACCGGCTACCTCGAAAAGCGAAACCTTGCCGATGTCACCCGTGCGATGCTTCCTGCCGGTGAGCAGGCGGATGAAACTCTGCAGTTGGTCCTTGCCGGACGCAGCGACCTGCGCACCGAATTGGTTATTGCTCGTGCCCGTGTGACCATGCGATCCATCCCGCTGCTGGCACAGAGGCGTGCTCACATCGAGCGTGAGGGCGCCGTGATCCTTTGCCGTGACGTGACCGAGTTGCGCCGCCGCGAACTGGAACTTATGACCAAGGACGCGACCATCCGCGAAATTCACCACCGCGTGAAGAACAACCTGCAGACCGTGTCCGCTCTACTGCGCCTGCAGTCGCGCCGTATGACCACTGATGAGGCACGTCAGGGCCTGGAGCAGGCGATGCGCCGCGTGGCAACGATCGCTACCGTGCACGAGGCGCTCTCGCAGGGTCTGACTCAGAACGTCGACTTTGATGAGCTGATTGAGCGTCAGTTCCACCTTGCCGCTGAGCTTGCTTCCCCCGGTCAGCACGTGTCTACCAAGCTGATTGGCTCCTTTGGGTCTTTGCCGAGCCAGTTCGCTACCCCTCTGGCACTGGTTATCAACGAGGTTGTCGCGAACGCTGTGGAGCACGGCCTGGACGGCGAGACCGGCACCGTGACCCTTGAGGGTATTCGCGGCATCAACGATGAGGGTGAGAACATCCTCACCGTCGTGATTACTGATGACGGTAAGGGCATGGGTGATAAGAAGATCGAAGAGTCCGGCCCGAACGCCTACCGCCCGGTGACCGGTAAGGAAGGCCTGGGCATGCAGATTGTGCGTACCCTGGTGGCGAGCGAGCTGAACGGCTCGATCCGCTGGGAGGCTAACGAACCGACCGGTACCCGCGTGGTCATCACCGCGGTGCTCGTCTAAGCCCTTCTCGTATGACATGTAGAACTGCCGCCGCCCCGAGTACGGGGTGGCGGCAGTTTGCTGTCTAGATAGGTTCTGTATATGGCAAAAGCGTGGTGCAGCGACATAAAGTCACTGCACCACGCTTTTGATGCCCTATTGAATACTCCGGAAGTTAGGATGCACGGCGGGCACGAGCTGCGCGACGCTTCATCGCACGACGCTCGTCTTCACTGGTGCCACCCCATACGCCGGAGTCCTGGCCGGTCTCGATGGCCCACTTCAGGCAGACGTCTACAACCTCGCAAGAGCGGCAGACAGTCTTAGCCTCTTCAATTTGCAACAGGGCAGGTCCGGTGTTTCCTACGGGGAAGAACAGCTCCGGATCCTTGTCCAAACAAGCTGCACGACTACGCCAATCCACGGTGGACCTCCTTCATGATTTACGGTCTCACGCGGTGGCAAGACACATCTATTTTCCTGTGCGCGTGTCAAATACATCCGCTGACGGGATGCTCACCCAGCGTTAGGGTGAAAATTGACTTATCAACTTTCGCATGTTGGAGCGGATGTGACAAGTACTTTTCTCTAAAAACTTCAGTATTACACTGAGGCATCTATCACTTAGGCAAACCTTTGTCTAATTGAGAGGGTGGGGAATCGCATGCTGACACACATATCCTGCGTCTCGTCTCATGGGCGAGACGCAGGCGGCTGGGTGAGCGGCGCCTCAGGCATAATATAAAGCGGTACCTACCCCTGAAATACCGCACCGACGACGAGGCGGTGAACCCGAGGCGAACCCGAGGCAGGGGAGCACCCACCCGCTAACGCACCAGCACATCGGACTGAGTACATCCCGGTCTGCCGCCGACACTACCCCTGAGGAGCCCACCGTGCCGTCACGCCCGTTCAACGTCATCTACGCATTCGCCCTGACCGAAACCTTCGCGGCATACATTCTGATTCGCGGTATCCTCTACCCCTTTATCGTCAGTGGATTGTCCACCGCCCAGGCAATTGTGGGCGGCGTACTCCAGGTGCTCATTGCAGCGGGCATGACCTACTTTGGGCTGCGTTTTTACCGCGGCCGCTTCGGTTCGCGCCTGCCCATGATTCTGATTACCCTCTGCACCCTGTGGGTCACCGCAAGCACCCTCATCATGAACGTGAGTGCTTATGGCCTGAACATTAGCCAGTCCATCACGATTGCGGGTGTTATTGGCGCGGCGGTTGCCTTCGTCTTCGTGCTCATGCCCAGTAGCCGCCGCTATATTGAGGCGGTCACCGAAGCATCGGGCGAAGAAGCAGAGAAGTACAGCCGCCGACGCCGCTAAACCCCTTAACGCCGCTAAGCCCTAGACGGCTCGGCTCTAGAGTGCTCAGCTCTAGACCGCTACCGGCACCTTCTGCACAGCTGTTACAGCCTGCGCTGCCGTGCTCAGCGCCAGGGGAACCTGCGCCGCGCACACGGAGGCGCCATCCACCACCACAAGACGGCCGGCGGGCTGCTCACCCTGCGTGAATCGATCCAGAGGTAGCGCGGTCACCGTGCACATGTCGGCATCCGCTAGGGACGCGGGCGCGAGCAGAAGCGCACGCGAGCATCCCATGAGCGCAGCCAGCAGGGGTGAGGAAGCGCGCCTCGGCCAGGGCGTGTAGGCGACCAGCATGGCACGGAACTCACCGCGACGCTCCAGAAGTAGCTGCTGAACGGCGGGCTGCAGGTACTGCAGATCATCAATGAGCACGAGTGTGCGCGCGGGGTTTGTCACCGAGTCCAGGAGCGCGCGGGTACGCTCCACGCTCGGCGGCTCACCCGACGCGCCGCCAGAACCCGTGGTGCCGCCAGAACCCTCAAGGACGAGGGTATCCAGCTGCGGGTTGAGATGAGCAATGCTCTCCAGCAGGGTGGTTTTACCCGCCGAACGGGAACCCTGCACCGGAACTACCGCGCCAGCCGGGGCGCTCAACCACACCGGCATCTGCCGGCGGTCAAACGCGACCAACAGCTTAGCGCCCTGCGGATTGCACGCGGCGTGGGCGGCGGTCACGTACTCGGTCGAGGGCATGCGATAGTACTCGGGGAACTGCCGCAGAAGAGTGCCGGGGCGAGTGTTTGACCCGCTCGAAGCGCTCGCGGCGTTGCGTCGCAGAACCTGAACCAGCTCCTGGAAACCCGCAACGCAGGGCGAAAGAATCGAAGCGCTCAGCGGCTGATCCCCGATTAACTCCTCATTGATGGCACCCTCCACGCAGTAGTGGCTCTGCGCCGGGGTCGGGTAGTCCTTGCTCGTCGAACGCATCAGATCGGCCTCCAAGAAGCGGCGGCTCAACAGCGTGGAATGTGCTGCCGCAGCGAAACGGCCGCGCGGGTTCAACGTGGAGGTGAACACCACCGAATAGCCGCGACGGCACCCCTGCGAGAGCAGATCGTAGAGCAGGTTCTCCGTATCGGGTTGGCGAACCAGTGCCTCCAGCCAACTGTCCAGACCGTCCACGACAATGAGCGGGCGGGTGGAAGCCTCGGTACCCCACAGGTTCGGGGTGCGCAGCTCCTCCAAGCAGAACCGCAGATGCGAAAGCTCCTGTGCACCCACGAGCGACTCAAAGGCACCGGCGTAGGGTTCCAGGTCGCGGTAGAGCGCACCGTCAGAGGTCAGCAGAACAACCGGCGTGCGGGCGGCGAATGCCTGAGCTAAAAGCCCGTAAAGCATCGGGGCTCGTTCGGCGCTCTGCGCCAGCAATGCCAGCGTCTGCTGACCCGACCAGCTGATCGGGCGGCGCACACCGTAGCGGGCAATCTCCAGCTCACCCAATAGATACCCTTCGGAGGCAACGCCAGAGTCTGCAGGCTCCTGCGGGGTAGCCGCCGGGTCAGTGCCGTACGCTACCGGTTTGCTAACCGGCGCCTCCACCACGGGCAGCGGGGTGTTCTCGGGAAGCTCCGGCGGAATCGGGCAGTACTCATCCTGAACCGTTGCATTCTTCTGAAGACTCCTCGGCGCGTACTCGCGTTCATAGAGCGCACGAATCTGCTGCGCCGAACGAATCAGCAGCTCATCCTCATTACCGCCGCCCTTCTGAACGGCAGAAGCGGCAGTCAGCTCACGCCAGCCGCCCTCCTCAAGACCCAACACCTGCACCGGACGGGCATCGCTGCTCGAGGGGACCGCATCCACCAGCGGGGCGCGGAACGGCAGGGAACGACCATCCGGCAGGCGCACATACCCGGCACCCGGATGCGCCGCCGAAATATACGCCGCAGACTCATGCTCCAGCAGGTTATAGGAATCCTGAGCGCTCGCCACGCGCAGGCAAATGCTCGTGGCAATATTGGCGCGAATATCCTGCGAAATAGCACCCTGCGGACGCTGAGTCGCCAACACCAGATGCAGACCCAGCGAGCGACCAATCGTGGCGATGCGCATCAGCTCAGCCATAGCATCCGGCATGGAATCGATGAGCATGCGGAACTCATCCACCACAATCAGCAGCTCGGGGTAGCGCGGAGTCGTGCCCGCCGCCTGGCAGGAAGCCAGGTAGTCGCGGTAGGAGTTCACGCCGAGTGCCTGCAGATCCACCTCGCGGCGGTGAATATCGGCGCGCAAAAATTCGAGCGCACGCTCCACCGCCGACACATCAAAATTACTCAACACGCTGAGTGCATGCGGCAGCTGAGCCAGAGGACCCAAACCAGCAGAGCCCTTGAAATCCACCAGAATCAGGCCCAGACGCTCGGGCGGGTAACGTAGCGCAGCGCTGAGTACCAGCGAACGCAGCAGCTGCGATTTGCCAGCACCGGTCGTGCCACCGAGCAACCAGTGCGGACCGTGCTCAGATAAACCAATATTCAGCGAACCGCCCGAAGAAACACCCAGGTAGCAGCGAATATCGGAGGCGTAACGCTGAGCGGACCAGCGCTGCAGAACAGACTCCACCGCCATGTCATCGGCGCGGTTCTGCTGCTGAAGAGATGAGAACAGATGCGCCGACTGGTGCACCTGCCCCTCACTGAGCGCGCCCTGCTCCTGCTCGCACCCGGCGCGGTACAGGTTCTCAAGAGCGGTACAGAACGCCTCGAGGCTGAGCCCATCGGCGTGCTGGCACAGACCCTCACACGCCAGAGGATGCACCTGGTAGACACCCTCGGTGGGCTGCACCGGAGGCATCGCATAGCCCTGCGCGCGGTAACGGATGCTTTGACGGTGGCTACCCTCACTCGCGCACTCAACCCAGGCGGCACCAAAAAGCGCACCGGGTGCATGTGCGGAATTATCACCCTCAGCACTGCCCAGCACGCAGAGCGCAGGGGCGTTCATCTTCTGCTCACGCGGGGAGGAGAGCGCGCGGGATTGCGAACCCTCAGCGATAGCACCGGAGGTTAGTGCGGTCAGCAGGGGAGCGTAAACCGCGCTCGCATGCTGCGGCATGAGAATCAGCGGCGGAACCGAGGAAGAAAGCTCCGACTGCAAGCTGCTCTGCAGAGCCTGCAGATACTTCTCCTGCTGCGTACCCGGCAGACAATGCACACTCACGCCCGGCACCACAGCCAGAGTTTGTAGCAGGGCGTTCATACGTTTCTGCGCACTATTGTGAGCTTCGGCCAGCAGAACGTGCACCGAACCCGGATAGCCCGCCACCAGCTGCACCAGGTAGGCGCGCAGATGCGCCTCCTCCAACTTAAGGTAGTGACCGAGAACCGGGGTGGGCAGCGGTAGATAGTGGGGTGCATCCTGCTTCTCCAGAGCGCCCAGCGGGAGGTTGCGGCCGCGCAGGTAGGGCTGGCGGGGACCGCACCCGAGCACAATAGCCGGGTAGTCATGCAGGGCAGAGGGACCCGAAATCGCCAGGTCGCCCGCGGTCGGCAGGGCGAGAGCACGTTCCTTCTCCTGCAGTGCCGCCTGATGAGTCTGCTGCGATGCGGCACGGTTCTCCGCCCGACCGCCAAAGAAATGCAGAAGCATCAGCAGCGAAGACGCCGCAGACATCAGCAGAAGGAACCACATGCCGGTCACCAGCGCAATAATCAGACCCACCACAATGGGCAGGCACACGCTCAACAGAATCTGCTTGAGCTTACGCGGCGTGGGAGGGTTCACCACCACTGGCTCAAAGGGGTTGCCAGCATCGCCCAGGGGAGCGAGCGTCTGCGCGGGCTCGCCACTGGAAGAGCCAGAAGAAGAACCGAGAGAAGAACCGGGGGGAGCGGTGGCGCTCGCCTTCTTAGTGGTGTGTTCGCGGTCGGCGCTGGGTGAGGTGAGCATGCAGAGTGAGGAGCCGAGGCGGAAAGGCTCGTCCCAGCGCAGGATGCGCGGCTCGGCGCCCTGCGCCTTCATACTGCCATGTGCCTTCTCGCTGCCCTCGCTTGCGGCGGGGCGTTTCTCGATCCAGCGGATGCCGGAGCTATCGGCGTAGAAGCTGCCGTGCACCGGCTTGAGGAAGGGGTCCTGCAGGTGAATGTGGTGCGGCTGTTCTCCTCCACGGGCAGGTAGTGCCGCCCTGCCGAGGCTGGTGCGGCCGCGGCTGATGGGGAAGGTTGCGCCCGCTTCGGGTCCGCGCAGAATGTGCAGGAGGCTGACGGCGGGCGCGTTCAGCGATTGAGAATCTTGGGGCTGAGAATTTAGGGGCTGAGATTCGTTCGGAATGTGGATATTTAGCGCATCCGAGGTGTTGAGGGGGTCCTTATCGTGCGCGGGGCGTAGCTGGAACGTTGTATCCCGCGCCTGAGCGTGCGCGCCGGGTGTAGAGCGTTGCAGAGCGTGGTTGAGTGCCTGCTCTAGAGCCTGCTGGTTTGTGCTACCTGTGCTACCGGGGTGCAGCTGTATTCCGTTGGGTGCCGCCTCGCCGTCGAGTCGGAGTACGCGGGGGTAGGGGAGCGCGTTGGTGGTGTTGTGGTGGTCGAGAAAGAAGAGAGTCATACCCTCAGAAAACATTAAAAAGCATTAAAGCTCAATGAATTACCTGTATATAAACTAAGACGTTCGTATTTTTTGAATTTTTCGCCCCATTTTTCAAAAAGCTGTGGATAAACCGCCCCAATCACCTCTCGCGTGCACCGGCGCGCATCCCCAAATATGCCGGCAGGGGTGCTTTCTTGTAGCGCGTGAGAGCACTTAAAATGCCCGCTTCGACCTGTCCCTTGTATCTGCGGCTCTATGCGACGGCTAATTATCGCAGTAAATAGAGCGGGGTGAATATTTACCCGTAAATAAAATTCCTTCACCGTGAGCGGGCCGTAAAAATACACAGAAGAAAGAACTGTCTCAGACCCGCTTGACCTCGGGGTTCGCGAAGAATATTCACACAGAGAAAGAGTGTGCGAACAATAGTCCAAAAGCCCCTAAAAGCACGTCATAAGTATGCGTAGTGCTTGATAAACAGGTATCTTAGATTATGACTATATCCATCACGGGAGGGGCTTTTTGTACCCACCCGTGCGGATTGCGGCGCGACTGAGAACCCTCGGATGTGTCCAATCTGGTAGGTGAATACCGCCCTCGCAGAAGCGGCGGTGCGCCGTGATAATACAGGAGAAAACATTGACCGCTGACCTCGTAGTAGTCGGTTCGGGCCTCTTTGGTCTGACCATCGCAGAACAGGCTGCCACTGAGCTGGGCCTGAAGGTTGCCCTGCTGGACCGCCGTTCCCACATCGGTGGTAACGCATACAGCGAGAAGGAGAAGCAGACCGGTATTGAGGTGCACCGCTACGGTGCGCACCTGTTCCACACCTCCAACGAGCGTGTCTGGGAGTACGTGAACCGTTTTACCGAGTTCACCAACTACGTACACCGCGTGTACACCCGCCACAACGGCATCGTCTACCCCATGCCGATTAACCTGGGTACCATCAACCAGTTCTTCAACGCAGCTTACTCTCCCGCAGAGGCAAAGGCGCTCATCGCTGAGCAGGCTGGCGAGCTGGCTGGTACCGACCCGCAGAACCTGAATGACAAGGGTATCTCCCTGATTGGTCGCCCCCTGTACGAGGCGTTCATCAAGCACTACACCGCTAAGCAGTGGCAGACCCCGCCGGAAGAGCTGCCCGCATCCATCATTTCCCGTCTGCCGGTTCGCTACAACTATGACAACCGCTACTTCAACGACAAGTACGAGGGTCTGCCCGTTGACGGCTACGCAGCATGGCTGGAGCGTATGGCGGCGCACCCGAACATTGAGGTGCACCTGAACACTGACTTCTTCGAGCCCGGTCACCAGTACTCTCGCGAGAACGTCCTGGGTCAGATTCCCGTGGTCTACACCGGCCCGGTTGACCGCTACTTCGACTACGCTGAGGGCGACCTGTCCTGGCGTACCATCGACCTGGAAGAAGAAGTCCTGCCGATTGAGGACTTCCAGGGCTGCTCCGTGATGAACTACCCCGATGCTGATGTTCCCTTCACCCGCATCCACGAGTTCCGTCACTTCCACCCCGAGCGTGACTACACCAAGGACGCAACCGTCATCATGCGCGAGTACTCTCGCTTCGCGAACAAGGGCGACGAGCCGTACTACCCGGTCAACACCTCCGTGGACCGTGAGAAGCTGCTGGCGTACCGCGACCTGGCTAAGGGCGAGAACAACGTGCTGTTCGGTGGCCGCCTGGGTACCTACAAGTACCTGGATATGCACATGGCTATCGGCGCTGCACTGTCCATGTTCGACAACAAGATCCGCCCGCACTTCGCTAACGGTGCGAAGATCGAGTCCGGTGGTGTTGACGCATAACCATGGCTGATAAGACTTTGAAGAACCTGCAGCGGGTTATTTTCCCGAGCGCGGTTGAGACTGACGTCGTGCCCCTGTACGTGGACGCGAGTGTCGCAACCGGCGTTCAGCTGCCCACCCGTATTGACGGTGACGCTTCCACCTCCATTGCGGAGGCGATGAACACCTCCGGTCAGTCTGTGTCGAGCGCCAGCGCGAACCGTGATGCCGCGAACAGCCTGAACAGCCGCCGCTCCATCACCGTGAACGCGGGCCAGAGCCTGTCTTTCGGCACGTACTTCAATGCGTTCCCCGCCTCGTACTGGCGCCGCTGGACTGACCTGCAGAAGGTCGTTCTGAGCGTTCAGACTCGCGGCGAGGGCATGGTCATTGTGTACAAGTCCAACGGCCGTGGCGTGATTCAGCGCGTGGATGCGAAGCTGCTCTCCGGCGAGGAAACCAACACCTTCACGCTGCCCCTGGCACCGTTCGGTGACGGCGGCTGGTACTGGTTCGACCTGGCAGGCACCACCGACCTTGAGCTGGTTGAGGCGAACTGGCTGGGCGACATTGAGCCCCGCGCAGACGTGAAGGCTGGTCAGGCGACCGTGCAGATTACCACCATGAACAAGGTGGAGTACTGCATCAATAACATTCGTGCTCTGGGTGAGAGCCCCGAGATTTTCGATGCTGTGCACGAGTTCCTGATTGTGGACCAGGGTACCCAGAAGGTGCAGGACCACGAGGACTTCGAAGAGGTCGTCAAGCCCCTCTCCGGTAAGTTCCGCATTATCAACCAGGGCAACCTGGGTGGTTCCGGTGGCTTCTCGCGCGGCATGTTCGAGGCTGTCAACAACGGTTCCGATTACGTGCTGCTGCTCGATGACGACGTTATCGTTGAGCCCGAGTCGATTCTGCGTATGGTGACCTTCGCGAACTACTGCAAGGAACCCACCATCGTGGGTGCGCACATGTTCGACATGTTCGACCGTTCGGTTCTGCACGCGTTCGGTGAGGTTGTTGACCCGTGGCGTAACTTCTACGCTAAGCCGCACGATGACATGGCGATGGGCCACAACCTGGGTCACCACAACCTGCGTAACACCCCGTGGCTGCACCGCCGCGTGGACGTGGACTACAACGGCTGGTGGATGTGCCTCATCCCGACCACCGTCATCAAGGAAATCGGTCTGTCCCTGCCTCTGTTCCTGAAGTGGGATGACGCTGAGTACGGTCTGCGCGCTAAGGCCGCGGGCTTCGCTACCGTGTCCTTCCCCGGTGCGGGCGTGTGGCACGTGTCCTGGACCGATAAGGATGACTCCGTCGGCTGGCAGGCGTACTACCACGAGCGCAACCGCCTCATTACGGCGCTGCTGCACTCGCCCTTCGATAAGGGTGGCCGCGTGCTGCTGGAGTCCCTGTTCTTGGACGTCAAGCACACCCTGTCCATGCAGTACTACACCGAGGCTGGCCGCCTGATGGCGCTGGAGGATCTGCTCTCCGGCCCCGAGCACCTGCACCCCTCGCTCTCGCAGCGTCTGCCGGTGATTCGTGCGATGGCTAAGGAGTACCCGGAGTCTCAGGTGAAGCCGAATGTGGATGACTTCCCGGCTATTCAGACGAAGAAGCCTCCGTTCCGTGGCCGCCGTTCCTTCGCGTCCCCCGGTTACAAGAAGCTTGCTTCCTGGACCGCGAAGACTGTTGCTCGTCAGCTGTTCAAGCCGGTGAGCGAAGAGGCGAAGGCTCACCCGCAGATTCAGCTGAACTACGGTGAGACTAACTGGTGGACCTTGTCGAAGTTCGATTCGGCTCTGGCGACTAACGCTGAGGGTACCGGCCTGTTCTGGTACCGCCGCGACCCCGAGCAGCTCAAGTCGAAGCTGGCTCAGGCAGCTAAACTGCACGTCCAGCTGGTGACCGGCTGGGAGCAGCTGCGTGAGCAGTACCGTTCGAAGGCTGCAGAGGTTGCGTCCTACGATGCGTGGGCTAAGACCTTTGCTGAGCATACGGATTCTGAGCTGACCCGATGAGCGATTTGAAGTCTGTTCCCCTGAAGGCGCCCGGCCGTGGGCGCGGCATCCTGGATGCGGTGAAGAACCGCTACCTGCTTCGACTGCTGGTCGATAAGGAAATCCAGGTCCGCTACCGCGGCTCGGTGCTGGGCATTTTGTGGTCGTACATTAAGCCGGGTGTGCAGTTCCTGGTGTTCTACATTGCCATGGGTATGTTCCTTGGCTTGGAACGCGGTATGCACAACTATGCGGTGTACCTGTTCTCGGGCATGATTGCCATTAACTTCTTCTCGGAGGGTTTTGGTAATGGTGCTCGCGCCATGGTGGTTAACAGCGCGCTGATTCGTAAGATTTACCTGCCGCGTGAGCTGTTCTCGCTGTCGACGGTGTGGGTGGCTCTGGTGCATTTTGTGCCTCAGATCGCTGTGATGCTGCTGGCCTGCTTCTTGGTGGGTTGGTCCCCGACCTTCCTGGCGTTTGGGTCGATTCTGGCGGGCATGCTGATTGTGATGATGCTGTCCTATGGTCTGGGTCTGATTTTCGGTGTGGCGAACGTGTTCTTCCGCGATTCGGAGAACATTGTGGACATGCTACTGATGGTGGCTACCTGGTTCTCGCCGGTGCTGTACTCCTGGACCATGGTGCGTGACACCCTGTACCCGTGGGTGTTCAACGTGTTCATGATTAACCCGCTGACCGTTGCGGTGGAGCTGTTCCACTATGGCTTCTGGCATCCGACGCTCCGTCCTGAGGATTTGGCACTTCCTGCTTCGCAGGTGGTTCCGCATCTCTTCAGCTTCTGGACTCCGATTGCCATTGGTATTTCTCTGCTGACCGTTTTGATTGGTGATTTGCTCTTCCGTAAGTTTGAGGGCAACTTCGCCCAGGAGCTCTGATTCTGTGGATATTAAGAAGCTTGAGTTCCCGCCGGTGAGCCCGGACGCTCCCGTGGTGATTCACGTGGAGAATTTGGTGAAGCGCTTCGTTCTGCGCCACACCCGTTCGATGAAGGAAGCTTTTGTGTGGCTGATTAAGGGCCGCAAGGGTGATCTTTCGGAGAAGTTCAATGCGCTCAACGGCGTGAGCCTGGACATTCGTCAGGGTGAGCGTGTGGCTCTTCTGGGTCTGAACGGCTCGGGTAAGTCCACGCTGCTGAAGATGATTTCTGGCGTGATGCGCGCCGATGAGGGTGAGGTTCTCACTCGCGGCAATATTGCGGGTCTGATTGAGGTGGGCGCTGGTTTCCACCCGGATCTGACCGGCCGCGATAACGTGTACCTCAACGGCGCGATCTTGGGTATGTCCAAGGAGGAGATTGAGGCTTCCTTCGATTCGATTGTGGATTTCGCTGAGATTCACGACTTTATCGATACCGAGGTGAAGTTCTACTCTTCGGGTATGTACCTGCGTCTGGCGTTCTCGGTTGCGGTTCATACGAACCCGGATATCTTCCTGGTGGATGAGATTCTTGCGGTGGGCGATGAGCCGTTCCAGAAGAAGTGTATTGCGAAGATTCAGGAGCTGTGCTCTGCCGGTAAGACTCTTGCCGTGGTGAGCCATGACCTGGATTTGGTTTCTAAGATTTGTGACCGCGGCGTGGTGCTGGAGCACGGTAACCTGCGTTTTGACGGTCCGATTAAGGAAGCTGTGAAGGTGATTCGTGGTGGCGACTAGCCGTTAGGTGATTGCTTGTGATGGGGCGTGTATTCCCGATGGGGGAGTGCACGCCCCTTTGCTATATCCGAATGCTATGCCCGAATGCTGCGCCCGAGAAGCTGTTGTTGCTCGATAGGGTTCTAGCGTTTTAGCAGGGGCTGCTGCGGGGTATTTAAGACGAAATATTACGTGTGCACTAAGTGCAATATGGTGGTGCTCAACGGTGAGCGGTTCGGGAGGCGCACGTGCAATTGTTCTGCAAGTCACAGCTGACTAGGCACTTTGAATTTTGATGCACGTTAGGTAATGATATGTGCGATTCCATGCATCAAAAATACTCAAATACTATACTCGTAAATATTAAGGGGCGTTTTATTACATTTTGATAAATTTGATGCACTGAGGGTAGGGTGATGATGGCATTGATGTATCAATGCTTCACCGTATTCCACACAACCACACCACACAGCATCGGATCATTTCAATGGAGAACACCGTACTGGATACCCGGGCGGAGCATCTAACTCTGCTCGAGGAAAATATCCGTGAGGCAATGCGCCACCGCAGCCTGGACCCGCACGAGGACCAGCGCGCCGTTCGCGGGCTCATTGACGAGCACCTGAACGATTACGAACAGCGCCGCACCCGCATCTCCCTGCCCGATTTGGGCGACCGCGAATCCGTGATTCAGCGCCTGCACGATGAAATCTGCGGCTTCGGCGTGATCCAGCCGTTCCTCGATGATGAGAGCGTTGAAGAAATCTGGATCAACTCGCCCGACGAAATCTTTATCGCCCGCAACGGCGAAAGCGAATTGACCGGCCTGCACCTGAGCGCCGAGGCGATCAATAGCCTGCTGGAGCGCATGCTCAAGCCTTCGGGTCGCCGTGTGGATCTTTCCTCCCCGTTTGTTGATGCATCCCTGCCGGATGGATCCCGCTTGCACGCGGTGATTCCGGATATTACCCGCAGGCACACGAGCATCAACATCCGTAAGTTCGTGGTGCGTGCCCGCCGCCTGCCCGATCTGGTGCGCATGAACTCGCTGAGTGCTGGCGCGGCGTCCCTGCTGCATGCGGCAGTGGAGAGCGGCATGAACATCCTCGTTTCGGGTGCGACTCAGGCGGGTAAGACTACGATGCTGAACTGTCTGTCGGCATCTATTCCGCCGCGTGAGCGCGTGATTACGTGCGAAGAAATCTTTGAGCTCGCGGTTCCGCTCCGCGATGTGGTGGGTCTGCAGTGCCGCCAGCCGAACCTTGAGGGCACCGGCGCGATTGAGTTGCGCCGCCTGGTCAAGGAGGCTCTGCGTATGCGCCCGGACCGCATCCTCATTGGTGAGGTGCGCGAGGCGGAATCCCTGGACATGCTCATTGCGCTCAACGCGGGTCTGCCTGGCATGTGCACGATTCACGCGAACTCGGCACGTGACGCGGTGACCAAGATTTGTACCCTGCCGCTGCTGGCAGGCGAGAATATCTCCTCGGCGTTCGTGGTGCCGACCGTGGCGTCCTGCTTTGACATTGTGGTGCATTGCGGCCGCGATTCGCGCGGTCAGCGCCAGGTCGAAGAGATCAGCATGCTGGGCGGCCGCGTTGAGGACGGCGTGATTGAGATGTCCCCGCTGTTTGTGCGCCGTGACGGTCAGATGGTGTGCGTGGCGTTGGAGCTGCCGAACCCGGACCGTTGGATTCGTGCCGGTCACCGCCCCGAGCAGGTGCTGGCTGCGGCGAAGGCGGGTCAGTAATGCCCCTGTTTCTGAGCCTGATTTTGGGGTTGGGCGTCTGCCTGATTTACCTTTCCTGCTTTCCTGATAACGGCAAGCCGCCGAAGCCGAGTAATGACCCGGCGCTGGTTGTGGCGTTGCGTAAGGCGGGTATGCATTCGCTGACTCCTCGCACGTTCATGTGGGTGAGCGTTGCCAGCGGCGTGACTGCCTCGGTGTTGTTGCTGATGGTCACTCAGCTGCTACCGTTGGGTCTGCTGGGCCTGATTGGTGGTTTTGTGGCGCCTCGTGTGGTCGTGAATCATCGTGCTCGCGCGGCGGATGCCCGTATTTGGCAGTTGTGGCCGGATGCGGTGGACCACCTGCGTTCGGCGATTCGTGCGGGCCTGTCCCTGCCGGAGGCGCTGATTCAGCTTTCATACCGCGGCCCGGAAGAGTTGCGTGATGCCTTTGCCCATTTCTCGCGTGATTACCGTGCGTCGGGTGAGTTCGTGCCGTCGCTGAACCGTTTGAAGGAGTATCTCTCTGACCCGGTGGCGGACACCATTATTGAGGCGTTGAAAATTGCCCGCGAGGTGGGTGGTTCGGACCTGGGTAAGCTGCTGGGTACGCTGAGTGATTTTCTGCGTGAGAATGCGCGTACCCGTTCGGAGCTTCTGGCGCGTCAGTCGTGGACTGTGAATGCGGCTCGCCTTTCCTGCGTGGCGCCCTGGTTTGTGTTGTGCCTGATGGCGACTCAGCCTGCCGCGCGCATGGTGTATAACTCGTTTGCCGGTGCGATGCTGATGATTGCCGGTGCCGCTATTTCTTTGGCGGCGTACCGTCTGATGCTGCGTATTGGTGAGTTGCCGCGTGAACGGAGGGTTTTCGGATGAATCTGCCTCTGATTTTTGGTCTGCTGCTGGCGACCGGCGTGGGTCTGATTCTCTCATCGGTGCTGAATACTCGCAGTATTTCGTTCTCTGATCGTGTGGCGTCGCAGCTGCGCGGTGAGACTCTACGTGAGTCGCTTTTGAAGGAGCAGGAGCGCCGCGAGCCAAGCCTGTTGGAGGCGATTTCGGCGTTCTGTGCGCCGCTTCTGCGTTCGCTGTCTTCGTCGTTGAGCGGCTCGTCGCTGAGTGATAGTTCGGTGCAGGAGCGTTTGCGCCGTGCTGGCTCTTCGCAGAGTGTGAGTGCGTTTCGTGCTGAGCAGCTGCTGTGGGCTCTTGCCGGTGTGACCGTTATGAGTGCCCTAACTGTCATCGGCGTGGTGCAGGAGCGTTTCTCCATCCTGGTGGCTCTTGTTCTGGTGCTGGTGAGCGGTTTGAGCGGCTTTCTGGCGCGTGACTGGTGGCTGGGCGAGGCGGTGACTAAGCGTGAAAAGCAGCTGGTTGCTGAGTTCCCGGCGCTGGCGGAGATGATGGCTCTGTCGGTGACGGCGGGCGAGTCAGCACTGGCGGCTTTGGAGCGTATCTGTTTGACTTCTCGCGGCGAGTTGGCTCGCGAGTTTTCGGAGATTTTGGCGCAGACCCGTACCGGCGTTTCTCTGCTGAGCGCGCTGCAGGAGTTTGCGGAGCGTACTCGCGTTCCGGCGCTGAGCCGCTTCGTTGAGGGTATTGCTGTTGCGATTGAGCGCGGCACCCCTCTGGCTGATGTGTTGCGTGCGCAGGCTCAGGATGTGCGCGATAACGCTAAGCGTGAGCTGATGGAAACAGCCGGCAAGAAGGAGATTGCGATGCTTGCCCCGGTGGTGTTTTTCATCCTGCCGCTGACCGTAATTTTTGCGGTCTTCCCGGGCCTGTCGCTCATGCGTTTGAACTTTTAGATTTTGCGGCGGGTACACGCTGTACCGGCCGCGCCGCGGTGGGCTGGGCTGATTGCCCGGTGCGCCGCACCAACCACACACTACACCCTTTGATAGAAGGAGAAAATCATGTTCCGTCGTTTCCGCACCACCCTCACCGTGCTGATCGCCCTGGCTATCGCATCCGTGCTGGCTCTGCGCCTGAAGAACAAGCAGGATGACCCCGAGCGCGGCGACGTGCCCGGCTGGGTCATGATTACCATGATGAGCGCCGTGCTGGTTGCCGCTATCCTGGCGATTGCTCAGCCCGCTCTGACCAAGATGTTCAACGACGCGATTGCTCTGGTTCACCAGTAATGCGTAAGCCCCGCATCGCTTCTGAGCTGACTGCCGCTGAGCTATTCTCCGCGGAATATTCTGTGGAGGATAGCGAGCGCGGTGACGCCAGCACGGAATTCGTCATGGTCGGTGCGCTGCTGGTGTTGCTGACCATGGCGATTCTGCAGGTTTCTTTCGCCCTGTATGCACGAACCATGTTGGTGGATGCTGCGGCGGCTGGGGCACGTTACGGTACGATGCGTGACCGCACTCCGCAGGAGGGCATGGAGCGTACCCGTCAGATGATTGAGGGGGTTCTTCCGTCTTCGTATGCTGAGAATATTTCGTACCGTCAGAGTAGTGATTCTACGGGCGTGCGCACTTTGGAGGTGACGGTGAAGTCTCCGTTACCGGTGCTGGGCCCGTGGGGTTTTCCGGATTCTATTGAGGTGAAGGGGCATGCGATTTATGCGGAGCATCGTTCCGGTGATTAGTGGCTTTTCGCTTCGGCAGCGGGTGAAGGAACGCCTGATGAGCCGCTCTGACCGGCCTCTTTCTAACCAGCACAATCCTGAAGAGGGTAGCGCCATTGTGGAGTTCCTGGGTTTGGGTATTACTCTGCTCATCCCGGTGCTCTACGGCATTCTGACGATTTTTAGCCTGCAGTCTTCGGTGATGGCGGCTCATGCGGCGAGCGCCCAGGTGGTGCTGTATGTGCAGGAGCAGCCGCAGGATTCGTCGGTGGGCCCGGATTTGGCTAAGCGTCTGGCGGTGCACGCCGCAGCGGATTACGGGGTTGACCCGTCCGATGTGAGCGTGTCGTTGAGCTGTTCGTCGGGGGAGTGCGTCTCGGGTACGAAGGCGTACGCCACGGTGACGGTTCAGGCGCGTCTGCCGCTGCTGCCTTCGTTTATGGGTGGCGGCGTGATTCCGGTGAGTTCTCATGCGACGAGTTGGGGGTCTGGTCATGCTGATTCCTAATGGTTCGTCGGCTCGCCTGCTTTCCTCGGTGCGGGAGCGCTACGCTAACGCATGCCGTCGTACCCGTCTACAGGCTCGTGCCCGTGCGCAGAGCCGGGCGCTCGCCTCAGACCCGTTTGCCTCAGACCCGGAAGAGGGCAGTATTGCCCCGCTGATTGTGGGCATGTTGGCGTTGCTTCTGCTCATCGGTTCGGTGACAGTGGCGATTACGGGTGCGTATCTGCAGACTCAGCATCTGCAGGATATGGCGGACGCTCAGGCGAACTCGATTACCCGCACGATGCGCACTCCGGATGAGGCGAGTGGTTCGGCGGCGTGGGAGTATGCGAGTGCGTACTTGGCTGAGGTTCAGCCGGGGCAGGATTTTCAGGCGTTGCGTCTGGAGAATGTGTCCGTGGATTCTGATCAGAGCGTGCACGTGTACCTGTCGGCTCGTATTCGTCCGCCGCTGCTGTCGATTCTGGTGCCTGATGGTATTGAGGTGACCGCTCATGGTTCGTCGCGTTTGAAGACGAGCCAGGGCCCGTCCACCGATTAGTGCGTCCATCAACGGCGCACGGGCGTAACGGCGCACGGGCGTAACGGCGCACTCGCTTATTGGTGTGTTGTGAGCCCCATAGACTGCGAGGGCGCATCCGCAAGGTAGTGTAACGGCTAGCGGATGCGCCCTCGTTTTATGCCTTTTTATGTCTTCGTTGCGCGGCTTCTGCCCTCTAACCACTCTGTCCTTCTGCGCTGTGGGCTGTTGCGGGCTGTAACGGCGGGACTTTCTGGCAGTTTCGCGATAGTGTTAAAAGCTATGGCATCCTTCGACTTTTCTGCTGAGATTAAAGAGCTTCGCGCGATCTTCGACTCTATTGCTGCTGTGAGCGATATTGAGGGGATTGAGCGCGCCATTGAGGACCTGTCTGCGCAGGCTGCCGCACCCGATTTGTGGGATGACGTGGAGAACGCGCAGAAGGTCACGAGCGCACTGTCGTATAAGCAGTCAGAGCTGAACCGTTTGCGTTCGCTGTCTTCTCGCATTGATGATGTTGAGGTGATGGTGGAGCTTGCCGAAGCGGAGGATGAGGAGACTGCCGCCGAGCTGCTCGCTGATGCTGAACGTGAGTGCGGTGAGATCCGCGCCAAGCTGGAAGAGCTTGAGGTGCTGGTGCTGCTGTCGGGTGAGTACGATCAGCGTGAGGCTGTGGTGACGATCCGTTCGGGCGCCGGCGGCGTGGATGCTGCTGATTTCGCGGAGATGCTGCTGCGCATGTACCTGCGTTGGGCGGAGAAGAACGGCTACCCGACGAAGGTTCTGGACACCTCCTACGCTGAGGAGGCGGGCCTGAAGTCGGTGACCTTCGAGGTGAACGCACCGTACGCTTTTGGTCGCCTGTCGGTGGAGGCGGGTACTCACCGCCTGGTGCGTATTTCGCCGTTCGATAATCAGGGCCGCCGCCAGACCTCGTTCGCGGCGGTTGAGGTGATCCCTCTGATTGAGCAGACGGATGCTATTGAGATTCCCGAGTCTGAGATTAAGGTGGATGTGTTCCGCTCCTCGGGCCCGGGTGGTCAGTCGGTGAATACGACGGATTCGGCGGTGCGTATGACTCACTTGCCGACCGGTATTGTGGTGTCGATGCAGAATGAGAAGTCGCAGTTGCAGAACCGTGCGGCGGCTTTGCGTGTGTTGCAGTCTCGCCTGTTGCTGTTGCGTAAGGAGCAGGAGGATGCGAAGAAGAAGGAGCTTGCCGGTGATATTAAGGCAAGCTGGGGTGATCAGATGCGCTCCTATGTTCTGCATCCGTACCAGATGGTGAAGGATCTGCGTACCGGCTATGAGGAGGGTAATACCTCTAATGTTTTGGATGGCGGTTTGAACGCCTTTATTGATGCTGGTATTCGCTGGCGTGCTTCGGGGCGCGCGGCTGAAGAGAGCTAAGACGTGAAGGATTGAGTAATGGCTCAGAAAAAGAAGAAAGACGCGAAGAAGGACCCGAATAACGCGATTATTGCCCAGAATAAGAAGGCTCGCCACAACTACAACATTGTGGATACCTATGAGGCGGGTATTGTTCTGCTGGGTACTGAGGTGAAGTCTCTGCGTGATGGTGGGGCGTCCATTGTGGATGGTTTCTGTCAGGTGACCGATAACGAGTTGTGGCTCGAGGGCATTCATATTGCGGAGTACGGTTACGGTACGTGGACGAACCATGCGGCTCGTCGTCGCCGTAAGCTGCTGCTGCATCGTTCTGAGATTAATAAGTTGGCGCAGAAGCTGAAGGAGACCGGTTACACGGTGGTTCCGTTGAAGCTGTACTTCTCGAATGGTCGTGCGAAGGTTGAGATTGCTTTGGCGACCGGTAAGCGTGAGTACGATAAGCGTCAGGCTTTGCGCGAGCGTCAGGATGACCTGGAGGCGCGCCGCGCGATGCGTTACCGCAACCTCGGCTAAAGCTGAGGCAACGGCCGGGGTGCACGGTTGCTCTAGGAACTTGCCGGTAGGGGCGGGGCGCGGTTCCTCACGTATAATGGTTAAAAATTCGTGGCGTACCGCGAGCACCATTCATTCTTTGAGGAGACATATGTCTGAGAACCCGAACTACCAGCAGAACCCGGGCGAGTTCATTCCCGCACCGCAGCAGGCACCCGCATACAACATGCAGGGCGGCTACCCCGGCTACCAGCCGAAACCGGGCTCGGGGCTGGCTATCGCCTCCTTGGTCTGCGGTATTTTGGGTGTTCTGACCGGTATTTTTATCTTTAGTGGACTTTCTCTTGGCCTGGCGGGTATCGTGCTGGGTATTGTTGCGCTGGTGAAGGTGAAGAACGGTACCGCTTCCGGTAAGGGCATGGCGATTGGTGGCATTGTCACCGGTGCGCTGGGCATGATTGTTGCTGTTGTCGTGCTGGTTCTGGGCATGATTGGCCTTAGCATGCTCGGCGACTGCGCTGAGCAGGCCGTGCAGGATTCGAACGGCAACTACGTGTGCACCATCGAGGGTAAAACCATGACGATGAGCCCCGATGAGTACAAGGTGTACCGCCGTTAAATCGCGTTGAGTCTTTGAAGCGTTGAGGGACCGAATAGTGTTGAACTATTCGGTCCCTTGCTCTTTTTCTGCGCTGATTCTGCCCGATTGGTGGATTCTGGGGGATGATTCTGGAATCTTGGACTTCATAGATGACCCCAATGACGGCTTATTTATATAATGGAACCGAACTCAGCGCGCAACGGTGCGTTGGGCGAGTATAAATTGTTCGCTGCAACTGTGAAGGAAAGAACGACGGATGTCTGAGAATAACTACGGAAACAACCAGGGGAACGCACAGAACCCCTACGCTGCTCAGCAGCCTAATTCTTCCGCCCAGAGCTCGTACGGTCAGGATTACGGCCAGGCTCCTTCGGCACAGAACACCTACGGCCAGGATTACGGTCAGAGCGCATCCGCTCAGAACACCTACGGCCAGGCACAGCAGCAGAACGCTACTCCGCAGAACTCGACCCAGCAGAACCAGTACGGTCAGTTCGGTGCGCAGCCTTCTTCGCAGAATGCTTACGGCCAGAACGCTGCTCAGGGTACCTCTGCCCAGGGCGTTGCTGCTCAGGGCGCTTCGGCTCAGAACACCTACGGCCAGCAGCAGTACGGCTACGGTCAGGACGCTTCCTACCAGGCGCAGCCCGCTCAGCAGAATCAGTACGGTTACGGCCAGGACGCCTCCTACCAGGCGCAGCCCGCTGACTACAACTACCAGCAGAACTCTTACCAGCAGCAGCCTCAGCAGGATGCTTACGGTTACGGTCAGCCCGCAGGTTACCCGTATGCGGCTCCCGTGACGAAGAAGGCTCCCGGCATGGCGCTGGCGGCGATGATTCTCGGTATTGCGGCTGTGCTGACCGGTTTCTTCGTGTTTGGCGCTCTGCTGGGTATTGCCGCAATCATTCTGGGTGTGCTGTCCCTGAAGAAGGTCAAGGAAGCTGGTGCAGGTAAGGCATTCGCGCTGACCGGTATTATCACCGGTGCGGTGTCTGTCCTGATTTCGATTTGCATGCTTTTCGTATTCATTTCTTTCTATCAGACCACTCAGAAGTGCCTTGAGGTTGGTACCGAGGACGGTCACGGTAACGTGGTCTGCCAGATTGGTGACAACCCGAACAACCGCATGACTGTTTCTGCGCGCCACTAAGGTTTGACCGCCTAGCACGGTACACGAACGGGGTGAGGCTCCCAGAATATCTGGGGTGCCTCACACCCCGTTTGCTGTGCCCGTCGTTGAGCCGGGTGTGTGCGGTGGAGGAGCGCTCGCCGGGTTCTCTGCAGGTGTTCTCTGTAAGTATCCGCCGGCTGTGTTCTCTGTCAGTGAGAGCGTCGTGTGTGCGGGGTGGGGGACTTGCACACCGTTAAACACCTCCGATATACTGAATCTCTACCGTGTTTGAATGGCACCGCGGCATCAAGGTATGTTGAGGAAAACTTTCAGAAGACGGTGGGCTTTTTGATAAAAGCATAGGGGGATGATCGGTTTCGACGATGTGAGTTGAGATGGGTGAAGCGTGCCGAGGATGCAGGGTTATCTCGTTAACGCCCTCTGCAAAAAATTAAGTGCAGAATCTAAGCGCACTGACTTCGCACTCGCTGCCTAAGCGCGAGTTGCCGTCTGTCGGCCTGAGCATGCCTTTGGCTCAGTTACCGGCATCGACTTAAAAGGCCACTGCTGCTAGCCCTTGTTGCGGGGGTTAGTGGGACTTTTACGTAACTAGGTTCGTCGGTATATGTGTTTATGCAAGTACCGGAGCCGAAAAGTAGCGTTCGCATAAACTGCGCACGGAGAAGCCCCGTTGACGCCACATCGGACCGGGGTTCGATTCCCCGCATCTCCACGATCTCCCAACCGCCCGCTCACCTTCACGGGTGTGCGGCGGTGATTATCGGTTCCAATCCAGAGGAAGAACCGCGGTAGGTTTCTACCACCCGGCAGGACGCCCCACGGCGTCACCTGCCGGGTATTTTTATGCCCAATTTTCGGGGACGCTCGGGGCGTGCCTGAGCGCTCGTGGGTTGGGCGTCAAAAGGTTTGAGCTAACGTCAAAAAGTATGGGCTGGCGTCGAAAGGTTCTATTTATCAGGACTGCCAAGGCCCAGCCGATAGAGTGTGCTGCGATGGCAAATTTTTTGGTTTTGTGACGCAGGGTGGCTGGGTACCTCACCCTCCACCGAGCATGGCTGGAAGCCTAGTAATTAGTTAAAACTTTTATATGACTTGGAGCTGAGTTTGTCGGTGATTTTTCTGAGCGGAGAGTGTCGGGCATGGCTTGGGCATTGGTGATTTTTGTTATGCAATTTTTGCATGGTAACCCTTAGCTGCACGCTGTTTTAACACAATTTTTTCCAAAAAAGTGAGTGGCGCTGAGAGAAAATGTAAGCCAAAATCTCGGGTGCTTGGCGCCTGAGTGGCGACATTTTCTGAGACGCTTTTTACTCTCTTTGGCATTGCTCTGAGTGTGATTTTCACTCAGCTTTTTGGGTTGGTCTGTCTGTGTGCGATAGGGGTTTTGCGGGGTGTGTTCTTGCGCAGATATGAGATTTGCGTCTTAGTGAAGCTCAGGGACTGGGACACCAGACCATGCCGTCCCGAAATGGTCTATCCCCCAGACGTACAGGTCTAACTCCTCGTCATGGAAGACCGCCTCATCAGTGTGCTTTAGCAAGAAATCAGGGTCAGAGATGATGAAGCACTGGAATATCTCGGTGTACAAATCGCCGTTTATCAGCTCTAACGGACGGCTTGTAATGTCGTTGGTGAGCACCATCCCTCCAACCTGCCTTGATAGGTCTTCGTAAGTCTCGATGTAATCGTTGAAATCCATGGAATCCTCCTTTGTCTAGTGCAATCTTGACCGTCTTTAGACGGTCTTTGAGGCACGTAAAAGGTTGATTTATCTGGTAGATTGTTGCACGCTGATACGTAGTTACGTGAATACGTATCATAGGAGGGTATGATATGGACAAGAAAGGCGAAAAGAAGACGTCAGGAAGCGTCAGGCGAACGAAGCTGACGCTTTCCATGACGGTGGAGGATAAGAAGAGATTGAAAATTATTGCAGCCAAGAGGGAGAAATCCATCTCAGCGATGCTGCATGAATGGATTGAGGAAAATGGAGAGGAAGCCGAGGAGTAATGGCAAAGAAAGAAGTTGAGATTGACCTGTGGGTCGCAAAGCAGCTTGATGAATGTGACATCAAATTTGATGCTCAGGGTAGCAATACGAAGGAGATTAACGACGCCCTTAAGACGGCGTCGAAGCGAGGAACTGGTAAAGCAGGATATCCTGAGTACGTCGCCGTCATCGGTGATTTTGTGCTGGTTATCGAGGATAAGGCAGCGCTTGACAAGCACATCAATCTGACTGATAAGGGCGTGATTGATACGGAAGTCAAGTCAGTGACCGGCTATGCGGTCAACGGCGCTTACTTCTACGGGAAGCATATTGCCCAGAATAGCAACTTCAAGAAGGTGTTTGCTGTTGGTGTGTCGGGTGATGAGAAGCACCGCAAGATTACGCCGCTTTGGGTCGATGACCGTGAGGGTTACAAGCAGTTGCCGGATATTGAATCGTTCGTCTGGTTCTCACCGGGAAACATCAACGAGTACTACACGAGATACGTTCTGGAAGAGGCTACTGATGTTGAAAAGACAACGGAGCAGATTCTTAAGGACGCTGCTAATCTTCACGAGTATCTGCGTACATACGGCACACTGAAAGACCAGGATAAGCCGCTGGTCGTCGCTGGTATCCTGCTGGCGCTGGATGAAATCGAGTACGGCGGGTTCAGTATTGCCTCTCTGACGGGCGACCAAATTGCGGGCAACCGCGACGGTGACAAGCTGATGAACGCCATCAGGACGCGCCTGACACGCTCCAACGTGGGGCCTGACGCGAAGAAGGACAAGCTCCTTGCAGAGTTTGACATCTTGCAGACCAGCTTTAGGTTGAACGAAATCAACGAGACGCTGAGCAAGAAACACGGCAAGACGCAGGGCAAGACGCTCGGCAAGACGCCGCTCAAGTTCTACACGGAGTTCCTGTATGAGCACGTGTTCAAGAACATCAAGTACCAGAAGACTTCCGAGGACTTCATCGGGCGCTTCTATGGTGAGTTCATGAGCTATTCTGGCGGCGACGGACAGACGCTGGGCATCATCCTGACGCCTCATCACATCACGGATTTGATGTGTGATTTGGTGGACATCCAGCCTGACGACGTGGTACTCGACCCGACGTGCGGCACGGCAGGATTCCTGATTTCCGCGATGCACAAGATGCTTTCCATGGCCGACAGCGACCAGCAGAGAAAGAGCATCAAGAAAAAGCAGCTTCACGGCTTCGAACTTCAGAGCAACATGTTCGCGGTTGCTGCTGCGAATATGATTCTGCGCCGTGACGGCAATAGCAACCTTGAGTGCAGTGACTTTCTGGGCAAGATCCCGGCACAGGTGCAGATGAAGGGCGCGACGGTCGGGCTAATGAACCCTCCGTACTCGCAGGGTACGAAAGCAGACCCGAGCCAGTACGAGCTGTCGTTTATCAAGCGTATGCTGGATTCTCTGACGGAAGGAGCGCGTGCGGCTGTCATCGTTCCTCAGTCATCCATGACTGGTAAGTCAAAGGCCGAGCAGGCGTTCAAAGACGCCATCATGAAACATCACACACTTGAGGGTGTTATCACTTGCAATACGGACACGTTCTACGGTGTGGGCACGAACCCGGTCATCGCCGTGTTTACGGCGCATGAGCCGCATCCGAAGGACAGGGTCTGCAAGTTCATCGACTTCCGTGATGATGGCTACGAGGTTAGTGCGCACGTAGGACTCGTTGAGGGCAACTCTGCTAAGGACAAGCGCCAGCATCTGCTGGACGTTTGGTTCGGGCGCGTTGAGGCACCGTCGAAGTTCTGCGTCGAATCAACGGTTGAACCGGATGACGAGTGGCTGCACAGCTTTTACTACTTTAACGACGAGATTCCGACCGATGCCGACTTCGAGAAGTCTATCGGCGACTATCTGACGTTCGAGTTCTCCATGGTCATGCAGAACCGCGAGTATTTGTTTGAGGAAGGTGCTGATGATGAAAAGACTAACTGAGAAGGAATGGAAGCCGATTAAAATCATCGACATTTTCGAGACAGTAAAGCCTGGAAAAATTTCTCGAGCAAATCAGTTCGAGAAAGTATCAAATGGTGGAGTAAATTATATTGCAGCTACAAATCGCAATAATGGTGTCTTGTACTATTTAGAACCATCTGAAGATTTAAAGAAAAAGGTTCAAGCTGGAAATTGTATTGGATTTATTAAAGATGGTGATGGCTCAGCAGGTTATGCGATTTATAAGCATGAACCATTTGCCTCAACTGTAAATGTTATCTATGGGTATGCCGATTGGCTCAATCGCGAAAATGGTCTATTTTTCGTTGCTGCCCAGGACATGATAGAAGACAAATACAGCCACGGTTATAAACGCAATCTGCAGCATCTTCGCGGGGATAAGGTCATGCTTCCTGTCGATGACAAGGGCAATCCTGACTATGCCTACATGACGCTTTACTCCACTGAAGTGAGGGGGGGGATGCTCATGCGGTATAAGAATTTCATTGCTGGGCAGCTCTCCCAGTTGGAGCACAAGGATATTCCGGCTCTTGATGAGAAGGAGTGGAAGAAATTTAAGGCTTTTGGCGATGATGGGATTCTGGACATTGCTACGACAAGTAGCAGTATTGATGGCATCCGCTTGAAAGACGGTCAGACTAAGACTTTGCCTTATGTCACGCGTACAGACAACAGTAATGGAATTGCGCGTTTTGTAAGCTCAGATAATCTGTCATATGGCTATGATGATGCGGGATGCATCACTGTCGGTCTTGATACGCAGACAGCATTTTGGCAGCCACATGATTTTGTGACTGGACAGAACATACAAATCATTTCAGGGAAGAGGCTGAATCAATACTTAGCTCAATTTATCGTTCCTTTGCTACGAAGTCAGATGACAGCTAAGTTTAACTGGGGTGGCAACGGGGCGACACTAGGTCGTATGAAACGACTTGAGATTATGCTTCCAGTTACTGATGCTGGCATGCCTGATTACAAGTACATGGAGCAGTATACGAAGAACATGATGCTCAAGAAGTATGAGCAGTATCTGGCGTTCATTGACCGCTAAAGCTCAGCTGAGGAGGTGAATGTATAGGTGGAAAGACTGAATTTGTCCAGAACGACAACAACCTAGCTATCGCCTACTACCGCTTTTTGAGGACAAGCACAGCATCAAGGTGTATTTCATGAAGTTCGCAAACGCGGACTTTGAAAATCCAGAGACGCGCAGGAGGCTATTCGAGTACTTCGTAGATAAAATCTATCTGTATGAGGACAGGCTCGTATTCATATCGTGGTACTCAGAAGAGAATCGCGAGGTGCCTTACGAGGCGCTGAACGGAGACGACGAGGGGAAGCCGTCGAGTTCGATTGCTTCTCCTTTGGCTCCACAATCTCCCAGCCGTCCGCTATCCCGTATGGGGTGCGGCGGTGATTATCGGTTCCAATCCAGAGGAAGAACCGCGGTAGGTTTCTACCACCCGGCAGGACGCCCCACGGCGTCACCTGCCGGGTATTTTTATGCCCAATTGTCGGTCTGTTCTGGGGTGTGCCGGCGTGCTCGTGGGTGCTCAGGTGACCGCATTGTAATGAGAACGTCATCAGAGAAGACGAAAACGCACCCTATGGCGTAGTATCGAAGGGTAAATATCGTTGTTCGGCGTTGATTGTTCATTCAATCTCACCGGCAACATTCGAGAGCAACCACAGAGCCACCAAACGAGCCACAGAATAGCCGGTCATAGGGACGCCACCGCTACGACGCGGTAGCTACACAGCCGCTATGACGACCACTCAAGGACACACCATGGAAAACCAGATTCCCGCCCCCTCCTTCCCGGAGCAGAACAACGCAAACTCCCCGCAGCCGGTACCTGCAGGCGTCGCACCCGGCGCTCCCCTCGGCGCAGCACCCGCACCCGCCCTGGGCATGGCACCCGCTAACGTGCGCGACCGCGACGACAGCTACCAGCGCATCCCGGACATCTACCGGGTACCGGCTGAGCACCGCCGCCCCTACGGCGAGACCACCAGCGACTTCCGCGGCCCCGGCTACTTCTACTCCATCGGCGCGTTCGGTGCCTCCCTGGGCGCCCTGGCATTGACCCTCTACGCGTGGGTTCAGGTCGCGGCACTCCACGCTGAGGCAAGGACCAGCTCCGGCGGTTACAGCTCCTCTGCTTATAGCTCCGGTCTGAGCCCCAACATCATGGTGATTGCTCTGCTGCTCGTGGGCCTAATCCCGGTAGGCGTGTCTATCTGGCTTGCCATCTACTCGGCGAAGGTGAACGCCGGTCACACCACCAAGTACACCTCGAAGATGACGACCTTCAACATTCTGGCGTACATCATCTCGGGTCTGAGCCTGCTGGGTCTGCTCGGCACCCTCACGATGCTGTCCTAAAACAGGCAATACGTGCTCTCAAAGCGATAACAGCGAGGCGGCGGCTTTCCACTGACCGGAAAGCCGCC
>NZ_KV816921.1:0-219 GCF_001814485.1 Rothia sp. HMSC066G07
ACCTTCGCTGGTCTCCGCGAGATGATGCGTGACTGGATCAAAGCCCGCAACTACGGCATCCAGACGGGCGATATGCAATACGTGAGGCCGTACATGCTGGATACCTTCAAAAGCGATATCGAATTCCTCAACTCCATCGAAAAGCTTTACAAAGAAGGTGGCTGGGTTATCGAAGGAACCTCAGAATACCAGGCCGAAAGCGACCTCATGTATGACGAA
>NZ_KV816922.1:0-33277 GCF_001814485.1 Rothia sp. HMSC066G07
ATAGCGTCCAAGTTTCGGGGCGCAGTTCATTTGTAGTGCGGGGCTCCGCTTTCATGTTTTTATCGCTTAAACGCCAGTGGACGCACCATGCAATTTATCAACGTTTAGTAGCCTGACGACGAATCCTCTGTGGTGCGCGTCCTCCACGGTGGCGCATACGATGCAACCTCTGAGTTTCCCCCAACGTGCTCATAGCAGTAACGATTTTGGGGCTTTTTAGAACATCTTTAGTTAGATTATCCAATTCTCCAACAATTTTAAGGACACTTTTCCCCTCCCCTTTATATTTCTTCATACGCCACGCAATATGCCGCGGAGCAATAATATGCATACAGCATACAATGTTTTTTACAAAATCTTCATACGGCTTACCATCCAAAGTAGGCGTAAGATACAGGTTTCCATTCATAACTTGACTCTTTGAGTGTGAATCACTATTTATAAAAAGTTGAGGAATGAATATTTTAATAAATCTCTCGATTTTCTCATCTTTCGAGAAGGACTCACTCAGTTTCTTCATTGCCCCCATTTCGGCAATAGAAGTCTCCCCCAGCTCGAACATTAAAAATGCCTCCCACACGCGCCGAACTTCATTTGGTGCAGGGACTACAGGGACATTCGCCCCTTTCAGTGCAAATTCATACATATTTCTGAGAATGTCGGCATAGTTATCAATATCCTCAAATTTTGATTCTTTAAGTGCATCTGAAGAATTTTTTAACAATTCCCAGCATGACAACTTATTACTATTTATAACTCTTATCATTTTACTCATATTGCAAGCAAAGGATAAGTCGTGCGTCATAATAATCAATTTTGTTTTTGATGCTTTATCCAATACGGATTGACACAAATAGCCAAGAAGGGATGTCACGCCATACTTATTACTATCATCAAAACTCGATACTGGGTCATCAAGAACGACAATCTGATTCTCCATCAAAGAAAATTCAAGATCTTCACTTTGAGAATAGGCAGTAAAATTTTTTCCTTGGGCAAGGGTTGCAAAAAAATAACATAGAGATAAAACATTCTGTTCCCCAACAGATAATCTACCAGGCTTAACCAAATCTTGCCCGTTTTTAACATAATAACCATAATTCTTTGCAGGCTCAATCCGCATTGCTTCTTTACCAAAAACTATATCCAGCAGTCTATTAATATAATTAACTACAGGACCAGTCGAATTTTTTCTATTGATTTCCTCGAGTTCCCTTTCCCATACCGAAAGATCCTTCTCAAGACCAACAATCTCTCTTTTATATTCTTTATACCGTTCCTTATCTCCGCCAGATACAATACCTGAACTAATTTTTTGAAAAACTGAATTATATTCTTTAAAAACCAAAAACATTATCCAATAAGACAATTTTCTCCAATTATCATCAATCTCATTGTATACTTCAATTCTTGCATTTTCGCCTACACCCCTGCCCATGGATTCCCAATTTTTCCTCAATGATTCGAATGCTTCATATATTTCATTTTCAATAAAGGACAGTGAATAGTCATTCGATGCATTTTGGACTATATTCTCACGGATATCAATAAATCTTCTCTGGAATCCATTAGCAATGCATCGAACATACTCTTCTGCGGAGTTAAACTTACCTTCCAGCATAGTAAAGTAGATTAAATCATATAAATCAATACGTGGCCAATCTCCCGATTCATCCTCATAAAATAACAATTCATCCTCTATAAGAAATACATTTTCAATAAGAGCTTTCACATAATCCGCAAGAGTGAAGCCCAAATGGGGAATATCCACATTTACAGATTCACCAAGTAATACATCATCCAAATACCTATTCTTCAACAACTCAATATTTGCATTTATTGAAGAAATATTATTTTTAAGTTCATTAATATTGTCGTTTACTTCCACAGAACCGCCCAGCATAACGACTGGATCTAGACTGTCTTCTGGAGATGCTCGGAAATTTTTAACAACATACTCCTCGTTGAATACATAAACATTTGAAAAGTCGCTTCCTAGTTCCCTTTCTTCCTTATCCAAGAATTTCGTTTTATTGGTTTCGATACTCAAAGCACGAGCTAGCGTAGACTTACCCGAGCCATTTTTACCCAGAATAATGGCACATTGAGCAGTCTTACCGTCAGGGCGACTAAATACCGGATATTTCTTCACCCCAGCATATCCTGTATCAATTTTTATTTTTGATACTTTTGTTGCATCAACCATTTACTCCTCCTAGAGCCAATAGATTTCCTACATTGAATAGATATAATAAAATCCCCTTGAGTATCAGTTCATCACAGATACAACTGTCTCAAGGGGATCTTATAACTTCACTGTTACTCAGATATTAATTTATTTAATTATTCCAAGCTTAGACGTTGAAGCGGAACTCCACCACATCGCCGTCCTGCATGATGTAGTCCTTGCCCTCCATACGGACCTTACCGCGAGCCTTCGCCTCCGCCATGGAGCCAGCCTCGTCCAGGTCCTTGAACGACACAACCTCAGCCTTAATGAAGCCGCGCTCAAAATCAGAGTGAATCACACCAGCAGCCTGCGGCGCAGTATCACCCTTATAAATAGTCCAGGCGCGAGCCTCCTTCGGGCCCGCAGTCAGATAAGTCTGCAGACCCAGGGTCGAGAAGCCCACACGAGCCAGCTGGTCCAGGCCGGACTCATCCTGACCGTTCATCTCCAGCATCTCGCGAGCCTCCTCCTCAGACAGCTCCACCAGATCAGCCTCCAGCTTCGCATCCAAGAACACAGCCTCAGCCGGCGCCACCATGTCACGCAGCTCCTGCTGCTTCTCCTCAGACGCCAGAATGCCCTCATCCGCGTTGAACACGTAAATGAACGGCTTAGCAGTCAGCAGGTTCAGCTCCTTCAGGTGAGCCAGCTCCAGCTTTGCATCCTTCGCACGAGAAATGATAGTGTCACCATCCTCCAGGATCTTCTGCGCAGCCTTGTAGGTCTCCAGCTGAGCGGCGTCACCCTTCTTAATCTTCACAGCCTTCTCCAGACGCGGAATAGCGTTCTCTAGAGTCTGCAGGTCAGCCAGAATCAGCTCAGTATTGATGGTCTCCATATCGGAGGCGGGGTCGACCTTGCCGTCCACGTGAATGACGTCCGGGTCATCAAACGCACGCACCACCTGCGCGATAGCGTGCGCCTCACGAATGTTCGCGAGGAACTTGTTACCCAGACCCTCACCCTCAGAAGCACCCTTCACAATACCCGCAATATCAACGAACGAAACAGTCGCAGGCAGAATACGCTCCGAACCAAAAATCTCAGCCAGACGGTTCAGACGCGCATCCGGCAGGTTCACCACGCCCACGTTCGGGTCAATGGTCGCGAACGGGTAGTTAGCCGCCAGCACAGTGTTGCCGGTCAGAGCGTTGAACAGGGTGGACTTGCCCACGTTAGGCAGGCCAACAATGCCGATAGTTAGAGCCACAAGTTTTCCTTCGAATCATGTGCCGCCATACGTTCAGGATGCGCCGCGTACGTGATGCGGCGGGTGCGGGCGGGCACAGGGCGAAAATGGTGCCCGCTTCCAAGCGCAACACCGTCGGTCTCAAGAAGAAACGGGTGCGGGGCGCCTGCGGGCATAGACACTACCATTCTACCGTGTTCGCGCAGGAGCCGCCCGGGTTGATGAGAGCAGGGGGCTAAAGCCAGCCGTTCTCCGTGGCGATACGCACCGCGTCCTGACGCGTCGACGCACCCGTCTTCGCCATCGCCGCAGATAAATAATTACGCACCGTACCCGCCGACAAAAACAACGCCGACGCAATCTGCTGAGCCGTACCACCCGACGCCGCCTCACGCAGCACCTGCGCCTCACGCTCCGTCAACGGAGAAGCACCCGTCACCAAAGAATCCGCCGCCAACGACGGATCCACCACACGCAACCCCGCATGCACACGACGAATCGCCTCCGCCAACTGGCGAGCACCCGTATCCTTCACCACAAAACCACTCGCACCGGCCTCCAGAGCGCGGCGCACATAGCCGGGGCGGCCAAACGTCGTCACAATCAGCGTACGCACCGGCTCACCCGACTCACTCACCGCACCCGCATCACGCAGCGCCGCAGCCGCCTCAATACCATCAGCCAGCAAAGTGCCGGGCATCTGCACATCCAGCAGCACCACGTCCGGCTTCAACAGAGCAACCGCGCCCAACACCTCATCACCACTACCGACCTGACCCACAATCTGCAGGTCAACCTCCAGACCCAGCAGGGCGGCAAGAGCCTCACGGATGAGCTGCTGATCGTCAGCGAGCAGAACACGAATCATGGGAGCCTCCCAGGGGTGAAGACGGGGTGATAACGGCGGGCGGAACAACCGCGTGAGGTTGTCTACCACCACCATACAGGGGCGAGCCGCTCCCCCGTCCAGGGCACGGCGCCAAGTTCCACAATCTACAGCACCTACCTACAGCAGTGAGGTGTCGCCGTCCATGCTCACACGGATGCGCGTACCCACCCCACCGCCAGGGTTCTCCGCCAGCCACTGCTCGGGCGCCGCCTCAATCACCACGCTACCGCCGGACGCCGCCACGCGCTGAGCCATGCCCGTCAGGCCGTTACCGCGCGCATCGCCCGCACCCACGCCGTTATCGAGGATATCCAGGCCGGTTGCGCTCAGACGCACCCGCGCCGCGTTCGCGCCCGAGTGGCGCACCATGTTCGTGACCGCCTCACGCAGCACCCAAGAGAACAGCTTCGCGTTCACGCCAGCCACCGCGAGCGCGCTCTGAGCATCCGGCAGTTCGGCGCGAATACCGGCAGTCTGCAGGGCACGACCCGCACCCTCAATCTCACCCGAGAAGTCGGGCACACGCAGGCGCGTCACGGTTGAGCGAACCTCCGCCAGGGATGCGCGGGACAGCTGCGCGATTGCCTCCATCTCGGCACCGGCGCGGGCGGGGTCAATCTCCAGCAGGCGCTGCGCCAGCTCCGCTTTGAGGGTGATGACGGTCAGGGAGTGACCGAGCACGTCGTGCACGTCGCGGGCGATCTCTTCACGTTCCTCCGAGAGCGCCAGGGAGGCACGCGCTACATCCGCACGTTCGCCGAGCTCAATCAGGTAGGAGAAACCCAGAAGACCCAGCAGCGGCGCGCCGATAAAGAGAGCAATTCCGCCGTGAGAGGAGAAATCGAAACCGCTCACAGTAACGAATGTCAACCAGCAGATTGCGCCCATCGACGCCGCGACGGTCAGTCGCAGACGGTACGGGGCAATCGTCCCAAAAATCCAGAACGCCACAAAGTACATGCCGAAGCCCAGCAGAATTACGTGTATGTCACTCGGGGTCAACACCGCCATACCTACCAACGGCAGAATCATCAGTGCCGTCCAGATGACGCTTCGGCACACCGTGGAGGCGACCGGCACCAGCCACGGTACCGCGTACGCCGAGCAGTTCACCACCGCGAACAGCGCAATCAGCGCCACGCCGGTCCAACGCACCGGCGCCAGTTCCGGGGCGGTGAGGAAGCTATCCAGCGGCATGAGCAGAAACACCAGCCACGGGGCGCTAAAGCCCAGCGCCAGCCAGTTCACGCTGCCGCGGCGTTCACGGTAGAGGAAGCGGAAGCGATTCTTGCCCAGGGTGCGCTTCGCGGCGGTGGGTGCCGCCTCGTTCTCCGTGTGGGGGTGTTCGTTCTCGTAGGAATGGGTGTGGGTGTGGGTTTCGGTCATGGTTCTAGCCTAACGTGCGGGTGCCGCGGTGCAGATACCACCGGTGCGGCGGTGTCAGTAGCGGCAGTGTTAGTAGATGCGGTGTGAGTGGATACGGCTTCCGCCGCAGCCTCGGGAGCCCCTGATACTACGGAACCCTTGAGACTGCGGCGGGAAGAAGCATTTAGCGGCGGGTTGCGCGGCGCATCAGCAGGGCAGAAACACCCAGGAAGATAGCCGCCCACACAACCAGGCTCACCACTGCGTACCAGAGCGGCTCGGTCACGAACCAGTCCTCACCACCCAGAATAATGGTCTGACCTGCGGCGAAGGGGTAGCGGGCAATCTCGGCGGCACCGTACAGCGGGGTGAAGCGGGCGTACTTCAGCAGGTCGGTGCTCAGCGGGGAGAACACGGTACCGAAGAAGCTCATAATCACCAGCAGACCGTTCGCAATAGACACGGCGTTCTCGTTACGAATCAGCAGACCCATCATGATGCCGTAGAAGGCGAACACCAGACCGCACAGCACCGTCAGCGCGCCGGCGGCAAGCTGCTGGTTCACAGGAATCTCAACACCGGTGAACATGCCCACAATGTTCACCGCAATCACCGGCACCGCAGAGATTACCAGGGCGGTCAGCGCCTTCGCGCCCAGGTACTTACCGGTGGTCAGCGGGGTGAGCGCCAGCTGGCGGTTCCAGCCGCTGGAGAGCTCGGCGACGGTGCTGCCGCTAATCGCCACGGTGTTCTGAACGGCACCGTAGAGCGCCATGCCAATCATGACGTAGGCCGCTACGTTGCCGTCGCCCATCGGCTGGGAGGAGTAGTCCTGCATCGCGCCAAAGAGCAGGAAGAAGACGATGGGCAGTGCCACGCCGAAGAAGAAACGGTCGGTCGAGAGGATAGAAGCGCGGATGTCGTAGAGTGCGTAGCGGAGCATGATGTTTTCCTTGAGGTGTGTAGCGGCGGCGTGTGGTGTTGAGGCGGTCTAGTGTTTAGGCTTCGGTTGCCTTGGAGGCGGCGGCCTGCTCGGTCAGCAGGGTGAAGGACTCGTCCAGGGAGGGCTTGGTGACCTCCAGGTCTCTGATGCTGTAGTTGTTCAGCAGAGTGCGCAGTACCTGCTCAATCTCCAGCACGGAGATGCGGTGGCGGTACCCGCCGGACTCTTCGGTCACCTCGACCGGCACATCCAGGTCGGTGATGGGTGCGGGTGCGAGGAAGGAAAGGTGGCGGTGGCCGGTCAGGGCGCGAATTTCGTCGGAGGAGCCGTCAGCGATGATGGAGCCGGATTCCATGAGCACGATGCGCTGGGCGAAGTTCTGTGCTTCTTCCAGGTAGTGCGTCGCAAAAAGAATGGTCGTTCCACGTTCTGCGATGGCTTCCATACGTTCCCAGAAAGTGCGGCGCGCATTCACGTCCATGCCGGCGGTCGGCTCGTCCAGGATCAGCAGTTCCGGCGAGTGCATGGTCGCCAGGGCGTAACGCAGACGCTGCTGCTGGCCGCCCGAGCACTTACCGACCTTACGCTTAGCGATATCGGTCAGGTCGGCGCCGGCGAGTACCTCATCCACGTCAATAGGCTTGGGGTACAGCGCCGCAATCATCTCAACCGTGGCGCGAATCGTCAGGTCCTTGAGCAGGCCACCGGTCTGCTGAACCGCACCGAGTAGACCGGCGCGTGCCGCCTCGGAGGCGTTGCGACCGAAGACGCTCAACTCGCCGCCGCTGGGCTGGGTCAGACCAAGAATCATGTCGATGAGGGTGGTCTTGCCTGCACCATTGGGGCCGAGCAGTGCGATGATTTCGCCGCGCTTGACGGTCAGGTCAATTGAGTCGACGGCGACCACGGTGCCTGCCGCACGGGTGGAGAAAACCTGGCGGAGGGAGCGGGCAGAAATAACGGTTTCTGCGGTGTTGTGCTTGCTGTTCTGAAGTGCTGCGGTGTTCATGTTTCTATTACACCGCCGGTTTTCGCGCCGCTGCGGTACAGAGTGTCATGACCTGCACATGACAAATGTCATGAGTTCGCGGAGGGGTTGGTATGACGCGGTAATTTCCGGGGTAATAGGCCCTGGGCAACGAGGGTGCAGCGGAGACGGTCACGCGAAGCGGGGGCTCCGTCCTCAAGGCGCCCCAGCGCCGCAGAGGGGGCACTCCCCCGCGTAGCGAGACCGCGAAGCTGCGCAAGAACCCCTACCTGTGCATCCTCATGCGCGAAAACCCAGTGTTTTCTCCCCCGCGAGCGGAAACCGGCGCGTACCGCCATCCCTCCCCATGCATCCTCATGCACGAAAAACCCCGTGTCTTCTCCCCACACGGGGAAGAGGACACGGGGTCATACGCTAAAAGTCTTAGCGAGTGGGCTTAGCGCCGCGGCCACCAAGCTGGCGGCCTACGTTCTCGTCATTCTTCAGAGCGGAACGCAGTTCCTTCGGCAGGGAGAAGAGAATGTCTTCCTTCGCGGTCTCCACCTCTTCGATGGTGTTGTAGCCGTACTCGGCGAGCAGAGCCAGCACCTCCTGAACCAGAACCTCGGGCACGGACGCGCCGGAGGTCAGGCCCACGGTCGCCACACCCTCGAACCAGGACTCGTCCACCTGGTGTGCGAAGTCCACACGCTCGGCACGCTTAGCGCCGTATTCGAGTGCCACTTCCTTCAGGCGCACGGAGTTCGAGGAGTTTGCCGAACCAACCACGATGACCAGGTCAGCGCGCGGAGCAATCTCCTTGATGGCGCCCTGGCGGTTGGAGGTTGCGTAGCAGATGTCGTCCGAGGGCGGATCCTGCAGGGACGGGAAACGCTCACGCAGACGCGCCACGGTTTCCAGGGTCTCATCCACGGACAGGGTGGTCTGAGAAATCCACACAACCTTCTCGGGGTCGCGGACCGTTACCTGGTCCACTTCGTCGGGCGAGTTCACGATCTGGATGTGCTCGGGCGCCTCACCGGCGGTACCCTCGACCTCTTCGTGGCCGGTGTGACCGATGAGCAGGATGTCGTAGTCCTGCTTAGCGAAGCGCACAGCCTCGCGGTGCACCTTGTTCACCAGCGGGCAGGTCGCGTCAATAGTGTTCAGGGAGCGGTCGCCAGCTGCGGAAACCACCGCCGGGGACACGCCGTGCGCCGAGAACACGGTCACGGAACCTTCGGGAACTTCATCCACTTCATCAACGAAGATAGCGCCCTGCTTCTCCAGGGTCTCCACCACGTGGCGGTTGTGAACAATCTGCTTGCGCACGTAGACGGGCGCGCCGTAGTGTTCCAGCGCCTTCTCGACAGCAATCACGGCACGGTCAACGCCGGCGCAGTAACCGCGCGGGGTGGCGAGCAGGACCTTCTTCTCGCCGTTGACGGGTGCGGCGGCTTCAACGTCGGCGCGGCTGCGGCGCTCGCGGGGTACGGGCGGCAGGCCCAGGGCAATAGTTTCAGTGGACATGGTTACTATCCTACGTTGTTCGGACTTTTAGTGTGTGATGACTGTGGCACCGCTCGCAGAGCTACGTCCCAGGGCGATGAGGCGAATCAGAATACCGAGCAGCAGGGCGAGGATCGCCATGACCAGCCCGTAGCTTGCCGCCGCCTGCAAGTGCCCGGTCAGTGACGGTGCAAGCTGGTTCCATGCCCCGGTAATCAGTGCCGTTCCGGCGGTGCTGTGGCTGGTAATTCCTAGGGATTCGGGGCTCTGGCCGACCAACCAGGCTGCGGCGCCCCAGCCCAGCAGTGCGTAGAGCAGAGCCGTGACCACCGGGACCAGGATGCGGTGCCTGGGTGCCAGCAACGTAGCCAGCAGCAGGCTCAGCACCGAGATGATGGTCAGCGGCACGGTGGATTTGCCCAGCGCGGCGGCACGGTTGATGCCGGCATGCAGGTACCATTCCTGCTGCTCCTGCTGGTTGTTGCCGTCCTTCAACCGGTCAATGTTGAGGGTTTCAGGGCCGAGCTTCGTCAGGTCCGGGTCGAAGGAGCCGATAGAGCCGACCTTCGCATCCAGCGCACGGTAGAAGGGGGTGAGCACAATGACGGCGGGGCCGTCCTGGTGTTCGAGGTTGTAGCGGCGAGTTTCCTCGGCTATTTCCTTCCAGAGGCTTCGATATTCTTCAGTTTTTGACAGCTCAGCCGCGGAACGGTTGAGCAGGGAACGTATGCCGTCTTGTGTCGGCTTTACAAGAATGGAGTATAAGCCGCTTTGTTTGGTGCCGTCGAGGAAGGTTGTCATAGCTTCGGAGTTCATGAGGTCTTCGACCGCGCCGTCCGCGATGCGTGAGGCAAGCTGCGAATCTTCCGCCAGGGTGGAGGAAATCTGTGAGAAACCACGCTCTGACATGAGCTTTGAGTTCACCCAGGCACCCGTGGTTGCACCCAGACCGGTCACTAGGGCAAGAGCGCACAGCACAACGGTCAGGAACCTTCGCAAACCTGCCGCGAAGGGAGGCTCCGGGGCGGCATGCAGTTCAGCCTTGGTGGGGGCTGCAGCGTGGCCGAGCGTGCGCGTGGGCTGTAGCAGGGTGGTGTCTTCATCCACTGTATAGTAGCCGTCCGTGTGGGTAATCCGGGTGTCGACGACTCGGGTCGCGTCCGCCGGGTAGTTTTGCGCGCCAGTACCCGCCGCTGACGAAGCCGCGGCGGTGTTGAGGGCGTTGTTCTGATGTGCTGACTGATCGGGTGAGCGCATGAGCCTAGGGTACCCGCTCACGGTGTTCAAAGCCGATTCGGACCCGCAGAATGCGCCAGAAGCTAAGTTCTGCCTGCACTGTGTGCAAGATACCCGAGTCGCCAGGCTGACCTGTGCGCAGGCGCATAACCGACCAATCAGGGACAATAGAAGGTATGAACTTCTACAACCCCTCCGCAGCGCAGCAGCCGCTAGTGGTGCCGCCCGTGCACGAGCGGCAGCTTCCCGGGAAGTCTCAGGAAACCACCGCCACCAACCCCTGGCCCCTCGCCCTGCTCGCGCAGAACCTCAAAAACTACGTAGACAAGGTTCCCGAGCTCTGGGTGGAAGCGCAGGTCGCCTCCCTCAACGGCCGCGGTGGCAACGTCTTCATGGAGCTCAAAGACCTCAACGAAGACTTCTCCTTCACCCTCGCGCTCTTCGGGCGTGCCGGTAGCGGCCTGGCGGCTGATGTGACCGTAGGCGCTCGCATCGTCACCCGCGCCAAGCCGAGCCTGTGGAAGAACGGCAAGCTCTCCCTCATCGGCAAGGAAGTGTACGCGGTCGGCACCGGTAACCTGCACGAGCAGCTGCAGCGTCTGCGTGAAGCTCTCGCCGCCGAGGGGCTGTTCTCTGACGCGCGGAAGAAGCCGCTACCCATGCTGCCGAATCGCGTGGGTCTGATTACCGGTCGCGATTCTGACGCGGAGAAGGACGTTATCCGCAACGCCTCCCTGCGTTGGCCCGGCGTGGTTTTCGAGGTGCGCAATACCCGCGTTCAGGGTGAGGGCGCGGCGGCTGAGGTCATTGCCGCGCTCGCCGAACTGGACGCCCACCCGGAGGTGGACGTCATCGTCATCGCCCGAGGCGGCGGCTCCTTCGAAGATCTGCTGCCTTTCTCTGAGGAGGCGCTCATCCGCGCCGTCGCGGCGGCCACCACCCCGGTGGTCTCGGCAATCGGTCACGAGGCGGACTCCCCCATCCTCGATGCGGTCGCCGATCTGCGCGCCTCCACCCCCACCGATGCGGGTAAGCGCATCGTGCCCGATATTTCGGAGGAAACCGCCCGCATTACCGAGGCCCGCGCCCGCCTGGACCGTGCGGTACTCGGCTACGTGGGCATGCAGATGAACTACATTGCGCAGCTGCGAAGCCGCCCGGTGCTCACCCACCCGGAGTCCTCCCTGCTCATGCGTGTGGAGGAGCTCAGCCAGCTACGCGAACGCGCTCACCGTTCGGTGCAGCACCGTCTGGAGCGTGAGTCGGCGACTCTGTCGCATACGTTGGCGCGGGTGCGTTCGCTCTCGCCTGCGCAGACGCTCAACCGCGGCTACTCCATCGTTCAGGATGCCGCGGGCGCTATTGTGCGTGACGCTTCGGCGTTGAGTGAGGGCGAGCAGATTACGGTGCGTGCGGCGACCGGTTCGGCGCAGGCGGCCGTGACTTCTACGGACCCCTCGAACATCTCCTAAACCTCGATACCCCTAACGTTTTACCCCTAGTTTTTACCTCTGAAAGGTTCCTCAATGAGTGAGAATATTAGCTTCAACAGCGCCGAACTGGGCGCACCCGTCGAAACCCTCGGCTACGAGCAGGCGCGTGCCGAGCTGGAGCAGGTCGTACGCCAGCTGGAGTCCGGCGCCAGTGATTTGGAGACCTCCATCGCCCTGTGGGAGCGTGGCGAGGCGCTTGCCGCCCGCTGCGAGGCGTGGCTGCAGGGCGCGCAGGAGCGCCTGAACGCGGCACGCGGCGCACAGCAGGGCGGTCAGGAGAGCTCGGCAAACTAGAGCCGTTTCCAGCATCCGTTCTGGCACATCCGCCAGCCGTCAAACAAAAATAGCCTGCCCCGCAGCTCATCAGAACTGCGGGGCAGGCTATTTCTGTCTATATGCAGCAGAGGCGGGAAGGCTAGTGCTTCTGCTTGTAGTCAGCCATGAAGTTACCCAGGCGCTCCAGGGCGCTGGTGAGGGTCTGCGTATCGGGCAGGAACACCAGACGGAAATGGTCCGGGTCCTTCCAGTTGAACGCGCGACCGTGGCTGAAGAGAATCTTCTGGCTCTTGAGCAGGTCCAGGGCGAACTGCTCATCGTCGGTGATGTCGAAGCGCTCAATATCAATCTTCGGGAACAGGTAGAGCGCGCCGTCCGCATTGGTGCAGCTGATGCCGTCAATCTCGTTGAGCATCTTGTGTGCCAGGGTGCGCTGCTCGTACAGGCGACCACCGGGAACAATCAGCTCGTTAATGGACTGGTAGCCGCCGAGCGCGGTCTGGATTGCGTGCTGTGCCGGGACGTTGGAGCACAGGCGCATGGAGGCAAGCAGGTGAATACCCTCAAGGTAGCTCGTTGCGTCCTTCTTGGGGCCGGTGATAGCGACCCAACCCGCACGGTAACCGCAGACGCGGTATGCCTTGGACAGGCCGGAGAAGGTCAGGCAGAGCACGTCGTCGCCGGTGAGGGTCGCCATGTTGATGGCCTCTGCGCCATCGTAGGTAATCTTTTCGTAAATCTCATCAGAGAACACGACCAGACCGTGTTCGCGTGCCACATCCACAATCTGCTTAAGCACGGAACGCGGGTAGACGGCGCCGGTGGGGTTGTTCGGGTTAATAACCACGATGCCCTTGGTGCGCTCGGTAATCTTCGACTTAATGTCTTCAATATCCGGGTACCAGTTGTTTTCCTCGTCGCACAGGTAGTGCACGGGCTTGCCGCCCACCAGCGCGGTGGATGCGGTCCACAGCGGGTAGTCGGGCATGGGGACCAGGATTTCGTCGCCGGTCTCGCACAGCGCCTGCAGGGTCATCGGAATCAGCTCAGACACGCCGTTACCCAGGTAGATGGAGTCGGTGTCGAGGTTCATGATGCCGCGGTTCTGGTAGTGCTGCACAATGGCGGTACGTGCCGAGTAGAGGCCGCGGGAGTCAGAGTAGCCCTGGGTCTCAGGCAGGTGACGAATGATGTCCATCATGATGGCATCCGGCGCCTCAAAGCCGAAGGGTGCGGGGTTACCAATATTCAGTTTGAGGATGCGGTGACCCATCGCCTCCATGCGATTGGCCTCGTCCAGAATGGGGCCGCGGATGTCGTACAGGACGTTGCTCAACTTTGAGGACTGACGGTACTTCGTCATGATGCTTTACTTTCTAGGGTGATCCAAAATGAATTGTGCTGCGTCATCATCTGCGATGGGGTTGGAACCGCTAGTCAGACGCAACAGGAACGAGAGGTTACCCGTGTCTAATGTAGATGATACGCGGTTAATTGCCGTCCGGGCGCTATCTGGCAGGGTACGACGAATAATGGGCACCAGTTGCTGTTGCAAAAGTGCCGTTGACGGGTCTTCCAGGGTAACCAGACGGTTATCGTCAATCGCGGAGTCGCAGCTGTGTAGCAGGGTCACCTGCACGGTGTCTGCGGTGAGGGCGTTGACGCGTTCGGCGGGGTTGTCCTGGATCTTCGGGTCTTGCACACGGTAGCGGTAGAGGCTACGCAAAGAATCCACGCCGTAGGTGCCGCTGGAATACCCGGTCGGAATGGAGAACGTCAGAGAAGACTGCACCTCACGCAGATGCGCGAGGGAGTTGAGCTTGTGGCGGGCACTCACGGCGCGGGTGGTAACCAGCACATCCTTGTTGGTGGCGTGGGCGCCGTTGAGGAGCATGAGCTCTTCGGGCAGGATGCGCGAAATGGCGTTGGTCATGTCGGTGGTGCTCATGGCGCGCAGGTTGATGGGGTCTGCGGAGCGGGTGGAGCTTGCGGTGGGGCTCGCGGTTGCGTCCGTAGCATGCGCGGAGGCGGCGCTCTCCTCCGCGGTGGGGGTAGCTGCCGGGGGCAGGGTCACGCCTGCGGCTTGAGCGGAGGCGCTCACGGAGGCGGCGATGCGTTCGTTCTGCGCGGCGGCGGGGCTGATTTTGCCGTCGTCGGTCAGGTAGAGCAGCAGGTCTCCGCTGTAGTCGATGACCAGGTCCAACGATTCAAGCGCGGCGGCGGTGCTGCTTTCCTCATCGTCGGGCAGAGTTGCGGTAGGGGTGGCTGAGTTAGCCGAAGGAACCATGAGCCCGCGCAGGGCGGTAGCGCGGCTGTTCTCGGTGTCAACAAGTTCAACGGAGTAGCCAACCTGTCGCAGGGCGCGCGCGTACACGTGCGCCACGGCGCGCATCTCACGCAGGGCACCGTAGCCGATGCGCAGAGTACCGTAGCTGGATGCGGAAGGGTCCACCTGCGGGGTTGCGTCATTATTCCCGCAGGCGGCGAGCAGCGGCATGAGCGCCAGGGAGGTGAGCGCCGCACGGCGGGTGAGGGTTAGTCGGTTCATTAGGGAAGCTTCCGTGCGTTTTCATCGGCAAGAAATTCGCGGTATTCGCGTGCCCAGCTAGCGGCGTTGGAGTAGCCCATCATGGAGGCTACCTCGTCGATGAGGGTGCCGTAGCGGATGGTGTCTAGCTCAGCGATGGGTACCCAGCGTGCAGTGTCGGAGGAGCCGTTGATTTCGTGGCGCAGTTCGCCGGTGACAATGTGGGCACGGAAAACCACCCGCAGGGCGCAGAAGGGTAGCGCTTGCGGGTCTTTCTGGGTGGAGCGCACAGGGAAGTGTCCGGCGTGCACGCCCAGAATGTCTTCAATGGCGACGCTGTAACCGGTCTCTTCGAGGGTCTCTCGTAGCGCGGTTTCGTCGGCCTGTTCACCGGGTTCCATGCCGCCACCGGGCAGGGACCAGAGGGGGCTGAGCGCGCGGTCTTCGGGCACCCAGCGGGTCATGAGCAGCTTGCCCTGCTCGATGATGACTGCGTAGGCTGCGGGTCGGGTTTCCATTGCTAATGCCATGGTTTGATTTTACCGTCTATCGTTCTTTAGCGTTTCTTGCCGCGGCGTGCGCTGGCAGCTTTGGCGGACTGTCGAGCGTGCTGGCGCGCGTTACCGTTTTTCTTGGCGTTGGCGCGCTTTTTATCGCGTGCTTCGCGGCGGGCGTTGGCGGCTCGCGCCTTCGCTTTTTCCTTTGCCTTTTCAGCGGCGATGCGTTCGGCGCGTGCCTGTCGGGTTTCGCTACCGCGGTCACTGGTTGCGGTGCGGCCACGCACAATACCGATGAAGTCCTGCAGGAGCGCTTCGAGCTCTTCGCTGCGCGGCTCACCCTTGGGAGCACGCGGCCAAACCAGGTGCACCGGGTAGAGGTCCAGGCCCGCAACGGGGCGGTAGGTGAGGTCCTTGCGGTGGTAGAAACGCGCAATGGACATGGGCACAATGTACAGGCCCACACCGGCGGCAACCAGCTCGATGGTTTCTTTATCGTTCAGGCCCTCGGGCACGATGCGACCGGCACTCTCACGCCATGCGCGGGAGACTTCCTCATAGGCGGGAATATCGGAGGCGGGCTGCAGCAGGAACTCTTCAGCAAGCTCCTCCACGGGCACCTCATCAAGCACGGTGAGCACATGGTCCACCGGCAGAATGACCACGGGCAGCTCCTCGTAGAGGCGGATGCTATGGTACTTTTCGCCGTCGGTGCTTGCCGGTTCGCGGTCGGGGCGCACAATGCTCATGTGTGCGAAGGGGTTCTCGGGTACGTCCTTACGCTCAATGGGGGCGTGCTCGGTAGCCTCAGCGCTAACCTCGGCGGGCGCCTCGGAGGCAGTTTCTTCCGCAGAGTTGAGGGCAGGGTCAATCAGGCACAGGTCCTGATGCAGGGAGTCCAGGCCGCGCGCCTCACGCACGGGTACCTCCGCCAGCTGCACACGGTCGCCGAAACGCTCGTGCCAGCGGTTGAACCACTTACCGGGCATAATCGCCGGCACGTAGCTAACGCGCAGCACGGAGCGCTGCAACACGGGGATGGGCAGAGCCTCCGGGGTCTGGATCATCGCCAGCTGCTCGGGATGCAGGTACACGCGGGCGGGGGCCTCGGTGGGCGCTTCGCTTTCTACCTGGTCGGTAGCGTTTTCGGGCGCGCTCTGCTCGGGGTCGATTGCGGTGAGGGCAGAGTCGTTGACGGGCTGCTCTTCGGGGGTGCCTGCGGTGGAGGATGCGGATGAACTCATCCCTCCACGCTAGCACATCTTGGACGGGGGTATTGAGGGCAGGTGAGCGGGCTCAACCCGGCGAGATAGTGCACCTATCCCCCGCTGAAGGTAGGACTAGTTCTCGGCGATGTTATCCGCAGTGTTCTCAACGGTTTCGCGATTAATGCGGCGTTCGCGCAACTGAGCCACAATGACCATCACCGTAATAACAATGGCAAGGGCGAGGGGGAACATCCACGGCTCCAGGCCGAGGGCCGCAAGAATTGCGAAGCCGATGGTGGTGTAAATACACGCCCACATGAAGGTTCCAACCAGCATCGCGGGAACCCAGCGGCGCAGAGGCATTTTCGTGAAGCCGGTCGTGATGATGACCGCGGTTTGCAGGCCCACGGTGAGAAAGCAGAGGGGCACAGCAATAACGCCCCACCGGTTAATCAAGCGGCGCGCTTTACGGTAGAGGGGGCTGTCCATGGCTTTGCGGATGCGGTCGAGGCGGGCGCCGCCTTCAGCAGCGAGCGCGCCAAGAGCGTACACGATGCTGGTGCGGACGATACCGACCACCCACATGAAAGCTAGGGCAACCTCAATCGGGAGTGCGTCAAACCATTCTTTCACCCGGCTATTCTCTCATGAGTGGGCGATATTGACCTGATTGAAGGTTTTTTGAGGCTTCTTATTCGACTTTTGGAGGGGTCAGAAAATTTTTTTAAATTTTTTCAGCCGGGGGTTATTGCCCTTTGTCGCCTGCAATGGCGCGGATTTCACTTAGGACAACCTTAGTTTATTGACAGGCTGTCGCTATTTTCAGCTTGTCACCCGCACGGGAATTAGGATATATTTTTATTACCGAATAAGGCAGGTCTTGTGGGAAGGCCTTCCTAATCGGTCTAGAAGACTTTCTTCCTGTGTGTGATGCTAGAAAAGGAACCCCATGGACGGGGTTCCTTTTCTTTTTAACTTCTTCCCAATCATCCCCAGGCATACAAAAACCCCGACAGTGTGAACTGTCGGGGTTTTATGCGTGTCTGGAGCAAAGTCTACTTCTTACCCTGATTCTTGTCCTGGCGGTGCAGAGCACTCAGCGGCTTGGGCAACTGAACCGGGTTCCAGGTGTTGCTCACCGCCTCAAAGGAGGAGCCAGCACCGGGGTGACGGTTCGTCGAACGAACACCACCGGTTACCGTAGCACCGGTCGAAAGAGCCGAATCGTTCAGCGAGGCGATATCCAGCGCATCGAACTCGGAATCATCCAGGACGTCCGGCAGAGGAATCTCTTCGGGAATCGGCTGAGCGGGAGCCTGAGTAGCAGGTGCCGCAGGCGCCTGGCGGACGGGCGAACCATCGCGCAGAGCCTGGCGAGCCACCGGCTGGGCCGGCTGAATAGCCGGCTGCTGTGCGGGAGCCTGCTGCTGAGCGGCAGGCGCCTGGGCAACCTGCGCAGGCTGAGGTGCTACCGGCTGAGCGGGAGCCACAGGTGCCTGAGCAGGATGTGCGGGCTGAGCAGACGGCACGGGCTGAGTGTGCTGGGGCTGAGCGGGCTGGCTCGGAACAACCGGAGCCTGAGCCACCTGAGGCTGTGCAGCAGTACGCGGTGCACTAGCAGAGGAAGCAACAGAACCGCTCTCCTGGTCAAAGAGCACGCTACCGCGGCGAATCGGCTGGAAGCGGCTCGGACGCTGCTGGCGGCGCTCCTGACGGTGACCTGCGGGCGCCTCCGCCGGGCGGGCAGAACGGGCAGGTACGGTACGAGAAGAATGAGCAGGTGCCGCAGCAGGCGCTTCCGCACGAGGAGCCGCCTCGGGAGCCTCATCGGAGGACTCCACCGCAATGTGCGCACGGCTCGGGCGTGCCGCCTCACGGCTCACGTTGCGGACAGTAGTCTCACGGGTTGCGGGGCGAGCCTGATGTGCAGGCTCTTCGACAGCTTCAGCTTCCGGCGCTTCAGTATCCTCTACAGGCTCAGAAGCGTCATCGTAAGCTTTTTCGTCGTCAGACTCTTCATACGCCTCAGCGTTGTTATCCTCGGCATCTTCTGCTTCTGCCTTGGCGTGGCGCTCATCGCGGTTCGCCTTAATCTGGTTGCTAAGAGACTCCAGCAGACCAAAACGGCTTACAGCCCACGCACCACCGGCAAGAATCAGGAAGAGAACAGCCCAACCCCACGCCAGCACACCAAAGAGCGCCAGAAGACCGGTCACCAGGGCAAGCACGCCCAGACCAGCCGCAACCAGCAGGGCGATACCGCTCAGGCTCGAGGTATCAAAGTAGGACAGCGGCGAGGGCTTCGACTCCTCCACCACCGGAATCTCATCGGTGTAGGGAGCAGTCGGGGAAGAATCACGAATCTGCGAAATAGAAGCCGTATCCGGGGCAGGCTGAACAGCATCCTCTACGGCGTGAGAGGAACGGGAAGAAGCCTGTGGAAGAGCAGAAGAGGGTAGGGAGGTACCCGGCGCCACCGCATGATCGGAAGACTGGTACGCCTCCGACTCATTCAGCAGCACGCCTGCAGAGGCGAGAATGTCCTCAGCGGTACGCTCGGCGCTAATCAGGGGACGCTCGGGCTCCACGGAGGGACCAGCGGGCGCGCGACGGAGGCTCCTGGGCACAAACCACAGCAGCAAAATCACGGTCAGAATTACCAACACACCGGAGGTGTTCAAAAGCGTCATATTCAGGTCGCCCTCTATCGTCCCTTTATCCCTAGACTTTAATCATACCCTTATATTCCCAATGCTTTCCATAAGCGGCAAGAATCGGGCTGGATATGCGCATATACCCCAGAAGGAATATGCGCACTACGACGTCGTTGCGTCCCTGCACAAGACACACTCTGGACCCTCACCCAGTAGCACGCCACGCACATAACGGACACGAACGACGCAAAGGAAGGCGCCCTCCCTCAGGGCTAACGCCCCACCAGAAAGAACGCCTTCCTCAGCGTGGTTGGTATTTATCGGTTGCCCTCATCAGAGAGCGAATGCAGAGTAATTAGCAGTTCTCTGCGACAAAGTCCTTCAGCCATGCGCGCAGGTCGTCACCGAACTCGGGACGCTCAGCAGCAAGAATAACGTTTGCCTTCAGGTAGGACAGCTTGTCACCGGTGTCGAAACGGCGGCCGGAGAAGACCACACCGTAGACGCCTTCGCCTTCGCCCTCACCCTGAGCCAGGGTCTGCAGAGCGTCAGTCAGCTGAATCTCGCCGCCGCGGCCCGGAGCGGTGTTCTCCAGAACCTCGAAGACCTTCGGGCTCAGAACGTAACGGCCGATCACAGCGTAGTTCGAGGGAGCCTCATCAGCAGCGGGCTTCTCAACCAGACCGGTGATCTTCACGAAACCGTCTTCGCCCTCAACAGCCTCAATAGCAGCTGCACCGTAAGCGGAAATAGCCTCGCGGGGGACCTCCATCAGAGCAACGACGGAACCGCCGGTGCGCTCCTGGACCTCCACCATGCGGGAGAGCAGGTCTTCCTTCTCATCAATCAGGTCATCACCGAGCAGAACAGCGAATGCCTCATCGCCAACGTGGCGCTTTGCGCGCAGAACAGCGTGGCCCAGGCCCTTGGGGTCGCCCTGACGCACGTAGTGCAGGTCGCCGCCCATCTCATTGGTAGCTACCACAGAAGCGAGCAGAGCGTCCTTACCCTGCTCAGCGAGCTGCTGCTCCAGAACGGGAACGCGGTCGAAGTGATCCTCGAGAGCGCGCTTGTTACGGCCGGTAATCATCAGAACGTCATTCAGACCGGCACGGATTGCTTCCTCCACCACGTACTGAATCGCGGGGCGATCAACGACGGGGAGCATTTCCTTGGGGGTTGCCTTCGTGGCGGGCAGGAATCGGGTGCCCAGACCAGCAGCAGGAATAACTGCCTTAGTAACAGACTTAATTTCAGTAGCCATGCCACAAGAATACCCTAAGTTGTAAAGTACTTAAGCTGATTTATCGACACTATGACGTGAAAAAATCTTCAACGTGACTAACTACATATCGGTGAAGGTACATTCTTCGGGTTGTAGAGAAAATACGTTCCTCGAAACCCAATGCTATTTTCTGCAATCCCTATACTAAAAAGTAGATTCTATAGCCCAGCAGAGTAGGTTGCTTTTTGCCGCCCATAAGGATGTTTTCACCCCACCTCGGAACGCCTCTCAACGCGGAGGCACCACGACTCAAACCAGCCAAACTAGGCCATAGAGCCACTCTCCTCCACCCCGCATAAGACCTCACCCGCAAAGACGATGGGACACACCATGCCTCTCAATACCGCAGCCGCCACCAGCAACTCCGATACCGGTGCCAGCGCAGAAGATATCTCCCTGGATAAAGACATTCTCCGCTCTCAGATTCGCCCCCGCCGCCTCACCGCACGCAGCCACCGCGGCGAACACGACCAGCAGCAGATAGCTGACCTTTTCACCCACCACATTCTTGAAGCGGTCGCGCAGCGCCTCCACTCCCCCGGCACCATTGCGGCATACCTGCCCACCAAGTCCGAACCGCCCATCATCGAAGCACTAACCCGCCTGCACAAGGACGGACACCGCATCCTCGTGCCCGTCGTGCGTCCCGGCCGCAAACTCGCCTGGGTGCACTGGGATCCCGCCGTCGAGCACCCGCTCAGCCCCATGGGAATCCCCGAACCCGAAGGCGAAGAACAGGACGAGCGAGCCTTCGTGAACGCCGATGTGCGCCTCGTCCCCGCTCTCGCCTTTGATGCTGACGGGCACCGCCTCGGTCAAGGAGGCGGCTACTATGACCGCATTATCCCCCTGCTCAGCGCACAGCAGCTGAAGGAGCAGAGCATCGGCGTGGTCTTTGCCGATGAAATTTATGAAGCTATTCCCTACGACCAGTGGGACGCTATTCTGCCAGTCATCCTCACCGAAGAAGGCGTTTTCCGCACCTCTCAGCAGTCACCGATGTAGCCGGTTGACCAGCACCGCCCACCTCCTGATTGACACCCCAAATCTTCATGCAAAAGCTCAAAGATATGCAGGAACACACGACCAAAATCGCTCAGGAAAAAGGCAAAAAGAAACCAAAAATAGCTTTTTGAGAAGAAACCGCAAATAGCCCAGAGCGTTTCAAAAGCGGTACACTCAAACCACTGTTATTAAACCCGCTCAACGAAAAATCGATACAGAAGGACAATATGCCGGTCTACGTTTACCAGTGCAAGAATTGCAATCACGTCTTTGAACAGCGCCAGTCCTTTAGCGACGATGCACTGCGCGTCTGCCCGCAGTGCGGCGAAAAAACCCTGCGCAAGCGCTACAACACCGTCGGCGTGACCTTCAAGGGTTCCGGCTTCTACAGCACCGACAAGGGCAACTCCTAAACGGGGTTCCACACCAGCCAAAAGAGGGGCGGGGCAACACAGGTTGCCCCGCCCCTCGGCGTTTAAGAAGCACTCCCGGTACGGATGCGCTACACGATATTGTTACCCCAGTGCGGAGGACGCTGCTGACGCATCCATTCCAGACGCTCACGCTCCTCCGGGGTCAGCGGCTGCGCAGAAGCAGCCGCCTTCTGAGAACTCGCCTTCTGGGGGTTCTGCTTCTGGGCATCAGCTTTCTTCGGGGAAGCCCCCGCGGCAGAGGAAGTACCCGAAGCCACAACCGGAGGCGTAGTCACGCCCACCAGCAGAGGCTCAGCCCCGCTCACCGAGCCGCCGCCGCTCACGCGGCGGTGTCCACGGCGAGGCTTCGGCGTTGACGAATAACTAGCCACGAACCTCAGCGCCCTCATCCATATCCAGGTAGTGCAGCACGCGCGCCACCACAGCATCCGGGTCGGCGAACACCTCCAGGGTGCCCAGGGTGATGTAGTTCCAGCCCGTGCGGCTCAGACGCTCCGGCAGCAGACGGGTACGCTCACGCACCGAAGCACGCGCGTAGTTCTGCTCGCCATCAGAGCACGCCACCAGCGGCATAGCCGCCGGAGCACTCGGTTGCGAAGACACCACGGGAGCCACACCCAGCGCGGGCACCGGCTCAGCCGCCAGCTTCTCCGGGGCGTGCGCAATCAGAGCGATATCGCCCTCACCGCGGGTCACACGCACACCGCGAGCCTGCAGACGCGCCACCAAATCGTTCAGCAGCCAGTCGCCCAAATCCGGGGTGTCCGCGTCGTCGACGGCCAAGAACGCGTTACGCGGCAGGGTCTCCGGCACGCGCTGTGCCTTCGCTTCCACCTCTTCACGCGCCTGACGTTCCGCGTGTTCACGCAGCAGGTGGTAGAAATCCACCGCGCCATGATGCAGCTTCTGCGGGTCCAGCTCGGAGGGGTCAATGCACGAGACAATGCGCAGGGCACGGCGTGCACGAGTCAACGCCACCACAAAGCCCTGGCGACCGTGCTCAGCAGACAGCTGACCCAAATCGTAGGACGCCTGACCCAGGCGGGCACGACCCACACCCAGGGAGAAAATCACGGTATCGCGTTCGAGGGTCTCGGCGCGGGTCAGGTCGACCACGCGGAAAGACTCTTCACCAGCGGCGAAGAACGGCCCCAGCTGCGGGTACAAGCTCAAGGCATGACGCACCGACTCAGCCACACGCTGAGCGTGCTTCGGGCTAGCCGTCACAACCGCCAGCGAACGGTCCGGGGTACGGTAGGCGTGCTCCAGTACCAGGTTTGTCACGCGCTCCACCTCAACACCGGGCGAATCCAGGTTCGCGTTATCGCTCACTTTACCGCGAGTATCAATGTACTCAACGGTCAGCGAACCGGCGGGCTGGGCGGAGGCGCGGCTCACCGGAGCCGCATGCAGCTGCGAACCGTAGAACTCACGGTTCAGGTAGTCAAGAATCACCGGGTCCATGCTGCGGTGCAGCATCGCCAGGGTGCGGTTGGGCAGTACGGTAGCGAGCACGTCGAAGGTGCTGTCCAGCTGCTCACCTGCCGGTTCCGGCGCCCCAAAGGTCGGGGCGGACACGATGAACGGCGAGGGGTAACCCGAATGCGGGTCGCCCAGGGCAATCACCTGGTCGGCGCGAGTAATCGCGGGCAGGTTCGCTGCCAGCGGGGTCGACTCGGAGTCCAGCAGCAGCACCGTATCAAAACGCATGGAGGCGGGAACCTTACGCGCCAGGGCGAAGGGGCTCGCAGTCCACAGCGGCAGCAGGGTACGTGCCATCACCGGGGCGTGAGTCAGCAGCTCCTCGAGCACGAACTCGTAGCCGCGCAGCTGGCTCTTCAGGTACGCTGCCTGATCATGCTTAGACTCAATACGCTCAGTCCACACGCGAGCAACCTTCGCCAGCAGACGCGCCGGGGCGCTAGTCATGTGGGCGTAGTCGGCACGGCGGAAACGGGACTCCGTATCGCGCAGACGGTCACCGTCCAGCAGCTTACCTTCGTGATGCTGTAGCAAGAATTCCAGGGCAGACTGCCACCAGGCAAGCTCCAGTTCAGCGGAAATAACCTCGGTCGGAACCTGACGCGCGTACAGGTCATCGAGCAGCTCCGACAGGCCGCGCTCACGCAGTTTCTGGGTCAGGGCGTCACGCTCCGGCAGGGTCATGAGCAGCACGCGGTCCGCCATGAGGGCATCCAGGCGCGCATCCAGAGCATCCAGGTCGGTGCGCACGAAGTCGGTGCCCTCAATGGTATCCGCAAGAACAATACCCAGACCCGCCAGCTCAGACACCAGAGAGTTCAGGGCTGCAGCCAGCTGGTCCAGGTTCTCCGGAATCTGCGGGGTGCGGGGCGCCTCAATGTGGCGAATCCACTCGGCACGCTCAGCCTGAACCACCTTCAGCTGCTCGTGCAGGTCACCGATATTCACGCCGGGCAGGATGTATTCCTTCGCCGCACGGCGCAGGCGGGAACGCTGCATACTGCTCATCTCGATGCCGTTCTCACGGCGCCACGAACCGGAGGCAGTCGCCGCAATCAGGTCGGTCACCGGGCGGTCGTAGACATCCGCACGGAAACGCTTGAGCGTCTCACGGATACGCATCAGAATCGCCAGCTGCGACTCCCACTCAGCGATGGTGCGGCCGCGGCGCAGACCCAGCATGGCGCTGGTCTGGTTCATCGCCTCACGCAGGTTCAGCAGGGAGGACTTGAGGGTAATGACCAGGGCGTACGCCTCGGCGGCTTCCTCGTCATTGACCAGGCGGGCACGGTACCACGGGGAGGTGCGCGAAGCCGCCGCAAAACCATCAATCTCACCCAGACGCACCAGCTCGGCACGCACCTGCTCACGCTCCAAGAGCGAATCGAGCATAGGGCGGTCAAAACGCACGCGGGTTGCCGGGCCGTCCTCGGAGGCGGTCAGCTCAGCCAGACGCTGCAGCGCCGAGTAGACAGAAATCTGCCAGTTGGCGTCCTTGTTCAGCAGGGCACGAGTGTGGTCGAGCAGCGCGGCACGGGTCGCCACAAGCTCTTCGTTCAGGTCCTCAGAGTTAGGCTCTTCGGCGCCCTCATTACGCACGATTGCGCGAATGAACTCGGCGCGCTGAGCCTCAGCATCGTGCTCGGCAAGCAGGTCGTAGCGCAGGCTCTCAATACCGGTGCGCTTGAGCAACGCCGAGAATTCAGCGAGGGTGGAGCGCTTCTCGCCCACCACGAGCACGGATTTACCGCGACCCATCAGGGCGGATGCAATATTCACGGCGGTACGCAGCGGCTCGGTGCCGGGCGCCGCAGTGATGGTGAAGGAGAATCCGCTGACCGCGGTGTCGACAATTTCCTGGGCGTTCGCATCAGCGTCCAGCAGGAGCATTTCTTCTGCCGGGTCGCGCTGGTCCAGGGGCTGCTGCAGGTTGTGGGCGTTGAGCTCGCGCGGCTTCACGCCGGGAACCTTCAGTGCCGCCAGGTCACGAACCAGCGGGGTGATAGCGGTGTGCGGCAGCTCGCCCAGGCTTTCCTTCAGGTCAGCAAAGGTGGAGATGAAATACTTCGACTCAATGGTCATGCCCGGAATACGACCGGCAGATGCGCGCATACGTTCAATGACCGGCTCGGGGTCCAGACGGGACATGGAGTTCGCCAGCTGCGCCACATCCATGGTGCCCAGGTCGATGCCGTATTCCTGCTTGATCTGTCGGACCATCGCCGGGTTCAGGCGTGCAGAACCGGCGAGGCGCAGCTCGAAGTCGTCGTCCTTCGGGTGCGGGGTGATGCTCAGCGGCGCCATGAGAATCGGCGCGATGAAGCGCTTCTCGTAGGCGGCAGCATCCTCGCGGGTGTCGTGCGACAGCCAGGAGGCGGTACCCGCCACGAAGTAGCCGGAGTCCAGGCCGTGGTCGGTGGCGAGTTCGTAAATCTTGGTGCGCAGGGTGCGTGCGGAACGCATGCCCGCCTCCAGCTGCGACTTGTCGCGCAGAATCGTGGAGAGGCGGGTCTTACGTCCGGCGAGCAGCTGTGCCAGGCCGGAGGGGTTCGCCTCGGACAGGTCGATGTGCACGTAGTCGACCTGGTTGAAGTCGAGCATCGCGTCGGGACCGGTGTAGACGTCCATCTGTTCCGCCCAGCGCTCAAGCCCCGCCGAGGGGTCAAAGTCCTCGTGGGCGGGGTTCAGGTGTGCGGGCAGCTCGGCGATGTTGATTTCGTCGGCTACTTCGTGGGTTTCCTCTGCTGAGGTCGCGGCGGCTGCGGCGGGCTGAGCGGTATCAGCCGGGGCGCCGGGTGCGTGTTGCGCGTCGGTAGGCTCGGGAATCTGGTTCACGTCGTGAGTGTCCTTGTGGGTCAGTGCGGTGTACGTTTGCGCGTACACACCGAAGATGGTGGTTCTTCCGGGGTCCTCTGCCCGGTGTGCCTCATGCTGTGTTTCAAGCGGGGCGGGTGTCAGTGCGCGCCTGCGTGCTTAATGCGCCGATGTGCTTAATACGCCGGGTGCTTACTTCGACCACATTGCGATGTTGGCGACGAGCAGCACTACGGTCACCAGTACGTAGAAGACCAGGGCGGGCAGAAGCGCCCAGCGGTACTTGGGCGCCAGCTCGCCTTCCAGGTTGCCGAAGCGCAGGGAGCGGAAGAGGAAGAAGCTCAGAATCGCGCCGGGCAGGTTACCGATGATGACCAACAGAATGGTCAGGTACAGGGCGTAGGCTCGTTCGGTGCGTTCGTTCTCTGCACCCGCGAGCTTGAGGGTGCCGCCCAGCAACAGGCTGAGGCATGCGTTCAGGAATGCCACGGTGAAGAAGGGAATCTTCAGGGCTGCTTGGAAGTCCATCTGGGAGTTCGCTGCACCCAGCACAATCCACAGCAGTAGCAGCGCGGGGATGATCATGAGGTACCAGAACAGGTACTTACGCATCTTCTCGGTGTTTTCGATGAGCGCGAAAATTGCGGTCACTGGGTGTCTCTTTCAGATGGTCTCAGGCGGATTCGGTCGGATTCAGGAGGAGTGAGTGAAGGAGCAGGTGGGCACAGTAATGCCTTATCAGGCGTCGGTTTCATCCCCAGCGTTGAGGGCGTCATCCACCTGGTCCTGTAGGGATTCGCGGCGCTCATTCTCAACGTGTTCAATGTAACGGCGCACGATGTAGTCCAGCAGCACCGACAGCGCAACAAAAGAGTAGTAGGGCTTACGCTGGGTGCTGATCTGGGTGGGGGTCGTCTGGTAGTGCAGGGAGTACTCGGCGTGCGAGGACATGTAGTTCACACCAATGGCGGTCACCGCAATCATGGGGATGCGGCGTAGCGCCAGCATCTTAATGTGTTCGCGCATGTTCTCGGTCTGACCGGAGAAGGACACAATGATGACCACGTCGTCCTGGGTCATATTGTTCATGGCGCTTTCGAACTCATTACGTGCCGGGATGACCTGGCAGAACTTACCGCAGACCTGCATGGACTTGGTAAATTCCTGCACAGCATTGCGCTGAGCGTAGCCGGTACCGAAGCAGTACACAGTGCGAGCCTCATGGATGCGCTTGAGCAGTCCGCTCAGCTCCATGTGCTCGAGGTAGTCATAGGTGCGCTGAATGTCTTCGCGGCCGCTCTCAATGAACCGCGGGTTGAAGGGTTCGCTGCGGTTCAGAGAGGACTTAATGAAGTACTTCAACTCAGCAAATCCGGAGAAGTTCAGCTTCTTCGTCAGGCGGATAATTGAGCTGGTCGAAGTATAAGTTTTATGTGCCAAAGAGTTGATCGTTGACTCCGCAACGAACTCTTCATTTTCTAGCATGAATGCCAAAATTTCCCGTTCAGTTTCACTGAATCGGTGCTGGTTCGCATTCACGACGTCTTGTAAATCCACTCAAAGCTCCTGAATCCGATGGTGAGCAATATATAAATAGTACACGCTCTAGGGTCATCGGCCAGGGTGTGCGAGGTTGGTCGTCTCTCACTTTGGGTGGGTGCCTCGTGCAGATTTGAGTCCGGGTGCGAGCCTGGATACAGCTTCGCCGGCGGCATCGGTGTTATCCGATACCGCCGGCGAAGTCTATACCTTATGAGGCGTTATGCCGTCAGACGGTTGAAAGCTGATTCCTCTTAGGAGAGGGTCTTAGCTTCGTTCACCATGGTCTCGAAACGCTCGCGAACCTGGGGAACATCCATGCCGACGATAACCTGGAATGCCTTGCCCTTACGGACCAGACCCAGAGCGCCTGCATTCTTGAAGTCTGCATCCGAGGGGCTGACGAGGGACTCATCAGCAACGGAGACACGCAGGCGGGTTGCGCAGTTGTTCACGGTGGTGATGTTCTCTGCGCCACCGAGCAGTTCGAGGAAGCCAGCTGCACGGGGTGCGTAGAGGTCGCCGTCAGCGGACTCAGCAGCTGCGCCGCCGTTCTTCTCAGCAGCCTTAGCTGCCTTGTACTCTGCCTTGCTGTAGAGCTTGGTCTCGCCGCCGTCTTCTTCACGACCGGGGGTCTTGAAGTCAAACTTCAGAATCATGAAGCGGAAGATCAGGAAGTACAGGACGGTGAAGCACAGGCCCACACCAATCTGCATGAGGTAGGTGCCGGAGTGGTTTGCCCACAGCGGGATCCAGTTCTGGAACAGGAAGTCGAGCAGACCGCCACCCATGTAACCAACCAGACCCAGCTGGTACATGATTGCTGCCATGGATGCTGCCAGGATTGCGTGGACCAGGAACAGCGGGGGTGCAAGGAACAGGAAGGTGAACTCGAGGGGCTCGGTGATACCAATCAGGATCGCGGTGAGGCAGACGGGGATCATCAGAGCGAGAACTTCCTTGCGCTTCTCGGGACGAGCAGTGGTGTAGAACGCCGCTGCGATACCGATGGGTGCAAAGACCTTGGAGTTACCGTGCAGTGCGAAGCCGCCGCCGGGGAACAGTTCCTTCAGGGGCTTGTCGCTCTTTGCGAACTCGGTCAGGTGGGTCGGCCAGTCCTTAGCAATACCGTTCGGGGTAACAACATTACCGAAGACGAACGGGGAGTAGATAAAGTGGTGCAGACCGGTCGGAATCAGGAAACGCTCGAGGAAGGTGTAAACCCACACGCCGAGTGCGCCGGATGCGATGAAGAAGCCCTGCAGGGAGGAGATGCCGTGCTGAGCGTAGGGCCACAGCCAGGAGAACAGGAATGCCACGGGCATCATCAGGAAGAAGCAGACGCCGTAGACGTACTGGGAACCCTGGAAGATACCGAGGAAGTCGGGCAGCTTCTTGTCGAACCAGCGGTTGTGTACCCACACCACGATTGCAGAGATGATGATTGCACCGAAGATACCGGTGTCCATGGTCTTGATACCGGCGATCATCTTCAGACCGGTACCTGCCGCGCTCTTAGAGATGTCGGTGGTGTAGTCCAGGTCGAAGAAACCGGTGCCGCCCTTGCCCCATACCTTGAGCATGGCGCCGACGAAGTAGTTGAAGGTCAGGTAGACCATTGCAGCTTCCATCACTGCACGTGCGTTAGCGGTCTTTGCCAGTGCAATGGGCAGACCGATCACGAAGAGCAGTTCCATCTGGTTGAAGACGGTCCATGCGCCGGACTCCCAAACGGACCAGAAGTGGTTCCACGCGCTTTCCTTGTCAGCAGCGAGGGGAATCAGGTCGCCGTTCTGTGCAATGATCGCAATACCGACCGCGAGGCCAGCGAATGCGAAGAGAAGAACGGGTGCCAGCATGGCAGAGCCGAACCTCTGTACTTTTTCCATCATGAGGCTATACGCCCTTTCGGGTTGTCGAGTGAGCGGACGCAGGTGCCGGCGATCGTTGCCGGTCTGCGGTGGCAACGCCGTATCTTTATACCCTCAAACGAAAGTATATGAGACGGGTGCCACATATCCTGCGTGCGCTAAATGCCGAATGTGTTTTAGACAGAAACAATAATGCCAGGTCATACCTGCCCACAGGTACCAAAACTGTGAGTTTTGAAAGAGTTTTTCAGAACCTGAAACATATCCCGGCACTGGTTAAAAATACTTGCTGCAGATGAGACTTTTTCCCTATTACCTAGCGCACAGAATCGATAGCATAAACAGTGCACCCATAGAGGTCAGAGTGCATAAACACTCACCACCTCAATACGCGGTGCGCATATCATTCTTCAACCTCACACATACCCCGGACTTAATACATGCGCTTCCTCACCCTCAATACGCACAGCTGGTGCGAAATCCACCAGATTGCCAAGATCCGTACCCTCGCCAAGTTCATCATTGAACAGCAGGTGGACGTCATTGCGTTGCAGGAAGTCAACCAGCTCACTTCCACCCCCGTGGTGAAGGAGCCCCTCAACTACCGCGGCGGCGCGGGCATTCCGGTCCGCGAAGACAACTACGCCCTGCTGCTCGTGCAGGCGCTCAACGAAATGGGTGCCACTTACGAGTGGACCCTCACCGAAACCCACATCGGTTGGGACCGTTACGACGAATGCGTAGCTATCCTCTCGCGCCTGCCGATTCGCGGTATCAAGCCCATCAATATGTCCCCCGGCTACGGCTACCACCAGGTGCAGCGCCGCGCAGCACAGGCAACGCTCATCGAAACTGAGACGGGCACCTTCTGGTGCGCTACCACCCACATGTCCTGGTGGGACTTCGACGGCGAGCCCCTCTTCGCGCAGGAATACGCACACCTCTCGCAGGAGCTTGCCGAGTGCGCCCGCACCGCACCGGTACTGCTCGGCGGCGACTTCAACTCCGCAGCACATCTGAGCAATGAAGGCTACGCGCTGGTCACCTCCAGCGGCATGGTGGATACCCGATCCCTAGCGGAGCACACCGACGGCGAGAACACCGTCCACCGCGAAATCGCCGGCTGGGAAGGTAGCACGGATGCCAAGCGCATCGACTTTGTCTTCGCTGACCGCCTGGTCGACGTGGTATCCCACGCGGTTGTCTTCCGTGACAACTCCCCCGAGGCGATCTCCGACCACAGCGGCCTGCTGCTAGAGATTGACCCCTCCAGCTGGGCGCCGGAGAGCCTCCTTACGCCCCTCACCAGCCAGTCCTAAAGGGGCATCAGACGTTAGCCGCCCGCAGAGCGGCACCACACAACACTCATCCATACCAAGGGAAGGAAGAACAATGACGACCCAGACCCAGTGGTGGCAGGAACCCGTTGTCTACCAGATTTACCCCCGCTCCTTCAACGACTCCAACGGCGACGGCATCGGCGACCTGCCCGGTATCACCGAGAAGATTCCGTACCTCGCCGACCTGGGCATTCAGGTGCTGTGGCTCTCCCCCATCTACGCGTCCCCGAACGACGATAACGGCTACGACATCTCCGACTACCGTGCCATCATGACCGAGTTCGGCACCATGGAAGACTTCGACAAGCTGCTCGAAACCGCGCACGAGCACGGCATCAAGCTCATGATGGACCTGGTCGTCAACCACACCTCCGACGAGCACGAATGGTTCAAGCAGGCACGCTCCTCCAAGGACAACCCCTACCGCGACTACTACATCTGGCGCGACCCCAAGGGCTTCGACGAGGACGGCAAGCCGATCCCGCCGAACAACTGGATTTCCTGCTTCAGCCCCTCCGTATGGGAGTGGGACGAGGCGACCGGCCAGTTCTACCTGCACTACTTCTCCATCAAGCAGCCCGACCTGAACTGGGAAAACCCGAAGGTCCGCGAAGAGGTCTACGACATCATGCGCTTCTGGCTGGACAAGGGCGTGGACGGCTTCCGCATGGACGTCATCAACCTGATTTCTAAGGACCTCTCCTTCCCCGAGGACCCGGCAGTCCTCGCTGGCGGCCTCGACAACTCCCTGGCTGTCGCAGCCAACGGCCCGCGCGTGCACGAATTCCTGCAGGAGATGAACCACGAGGTCTTGAGCAAGTACCCGGTCATGACCGTGGGCGAAACCCCCTGCGTGACCGTGGACGACGCCGCACTCTACACCGGTTTCGACCGCAACGAGCTGCAGATGGTCTTCCAGTTCGAGCACATGGATGTGGACGCCTCCGAGGGTGGCGTGACCGGCAAGTGGTCCGACCGCCGCTTCAACCTGGTTGACCTCAAGAAGGTCCTCACCCACTGGCAGGAGGGCCTGCACGGCCGCGGCTGGAACTCCCTGTACTGGAACAACCACGACCAGCCGCGCACCGTCTCCCGCTTCGGTAACGACTCCCCCGAGTACCGCACCGTCAGCGCCAAGATGCTCGGCACCGTGCTACACCTGATGCAGGGCACCCCCTACATCTACCAGGGTGAAGAGCTGGGCATGACCAACGTCTTCTTCGACGATGTGAAGGACTACAACGACCTGGAGATTCACGACTCCTGGCGCAAGTACGTTGAAGAGTCGGGCCGCGTCTCCGCCGAGGACATGCTGCGTTACATCAGTGCCTCCGGCCGCGACAACGCACGCACCCCCATGCAGTGGACCGCCGGTGAGAACGCAGGCTTCACCACCGGCACCCCGTGGCTGAAGCTGAACCCGCGCTACACCGAAATCAACGCGGAGGCAGAGCTCGCCGACCAGGATTCGGTGTTCTACCACTACCGCGATCTGATTAGCCTGCGCCGCGAGTACCCGATTATCCTGACCGGCGAGTACCGCCTGCTGGATGAAGAGGATGACCAGGTTTACGCCTACCTGCGCGTGAACTCCGACGAGGACGCCGCCGCAACCGGCGAGCGCGCCCTGCTGGTCGTCGCGAACTTCACCGATGACACCGTTCAGCTGAACTACGCGGGCGGCAACCTGGATTCGGTGGTGCTAACCAACTCGCAGGCGCTCTCCCCGACTGAGCTGAAGGCAATCGAGAACGCCCCGAAGCTGATCAGCTCGAACTACCGCGATGAGAACCGCGAGTTCACCGACGAGGGCACCCTGCTGCGCCCCTACGAGGCGAAGGTTTACCTCTTCGGTAACGCCAAGTAGTCGTACCCCACTCATACTGTGCGAAGGGGGACCAGATACAGACATTCCGGTCCCTCTTCGCCCTATACTTCAATCACAGACAAAATTTGTTCCTCTTTTCGGCTGGATGGCCGGTATAGAAAGGCAATTATGAGCAACTCCGAGGCATACGAGGTTCCCTCCTACGAAGGCCGCCAGTGGTGGAAGGAAGCCGTGGTGTACCAGGTGTACCCCCGCTCCTTCAACGACGCTAACGGCGACGGTATCGGTGATCTGAAGGGCATCACCGAGAAGCTGCCCTACCTGGCTAAGCTGGGCATCAACGTCATCTGGCTCTCCCCCGTGTTCGACTCGCCGAACGTGGACAACGGCTACGACATCTCTGACTACTTCGCGATTATGAGTGACTTCGGCACCATGGAAGACTTCGACGAGATGCTTGAAACCGCTCACAAGCACGGCATCAAGATCCTGATGGACCTGGTCGCAAACCACACCTCCGATGAGCACCCCTGGTTCAAGGAGTCCCGCTCCTCTAAGGACAACCCCTACCGCGACTACTACATTTGGAAGGACCCGAAGGGCTTCGACGAGGACGGCAACCCGATTCCTCCGAACAACTGGGCGTCCGAGTTCGGCGGCCCGGCGTGGGAGTGGGACGAGGCGACCGGCCAGTTC
>NZ_KV816922.1:33377-172183 GCF_001814485.1 Rothia sp. HMSC066G07
GACGAGGCGACCGGCCAGTTCTACCTGCACATCTTCTTCAAGGAACAGCCCGACCTGAACTGGGAGAACGAGAAGGTTCGCGAGGACCTGTACTCCATGGTCCGCTGGTGGCTGGACAAGGGCGTTGACGGCTTCCGTCTGGACGCTATCAACATCATCTCCAAGCCCGAGGGCTTCCCGGATGACCCCTCCACCGACTTTGAGAAGCACACCTCCTCGATTCCGTTCGTCATCTCCAACGGCACCATGGTGCACCCGTGGATGAAGGAGCTCACCCGCGAGACCTTCAGCCGCTACGATGTGATGACCGTGGGCGAGACCAGCGCAACCAGCCCCGAGGACGCTAAGCTGTGGGCTGGCTACCACACCGGTGAGCTGAACATGATCTTCCACTTCGATCACATGGGCGTGGATAACGACCCGAACGGCAAGCTGGGCGGCAAGTGGTCCTACGCGCCGTACAAGCTGACCGAGCTCAAGCGCATCCTGAACGACTGGCAGACCACCCTGGAGGGTAACGCCTGGGGTTCGCTGTACTGGAACAACCACGACCAGCCGCGCGTTGTCTCCCGCTTCGGTAACGATTCGGATGAGTTCCGTACCCTGTCCGCTAAGCAGCTGGCGACCACCCTGCACTTCATGCAGGGCACCCCGTACATTTACCAGGGTGAAGAGCTGGGCATGACCAACGTGAAGTTTGATTCGATTGAGGATTACCGCGATGGTGACTCGATCCGCTTCTACGAGGACATGCACGTTGACCACAAGCGTCTGAGCCACGAAGAGGCGATGCAGGCTATCTACGTCAAGGGCCGCGACAACGCTCGTACCCCGGTTCAGTGGGATGCCTCCGCTAACGGCGGTTTCAGCCCCGAGGGTGTGACCCCGTGGATTGCTGTGAACCCGAACTACCCGACGATTAACGCTGAGGCTGTTCTGGCTGATGAGGATTCGATCTTCTACCACTACCAGCAGCTGGTGGCTCTGCGCCGCGGCAAGCTGAAGGACCTGATGGTTTACGCATCCTTCGCTCCGGTGGATTCGGTTCAGGTTCCGCACAACGAGGACGAGGCTGTGTACGCGTACACCCGTACCGGTGGTGCGGATGGCAGCCCCGCGAACGAGTCTTTGCTGGTTGTTTCGAACTTCACCGCTGAGGAGCAGGAGCGCGACTTTGCTGTGCTTTCTGAGACTCGTGAGGCTGGTGCTCGTGTTGAGCTGGTGAGCTCGAACTACAAGGACGACGCGGGTTCGACCCTGCGCCCCTACGAGGCGAAGGTGTACCACATCGTTCGCTAAGCGCTGTAGCTCGTTGAGTGCTACCGCGTGCCGATAAGGTGATAGACAGCAGAAGGAGGGTGAGGCTTATGCCCCGCCCTCCTTTTGTGTTGTCTCCTGTGTTCTCCCGGCGTGCTTTCTTGGCTCTGTTTAGCTGGCGAATACGAGCTGCAGAATCGGTACGGCGAGCGCAATCATTCCCACGCTGACGACCGCCCCGGCGGCAATGACGGGGGCCGCGGTTCCTTCGTGCCGGTAGTGGGTTTCTAAGATGACGATGTTGGCGGCTGGCGGCAGGACCGCAAGGATGAAGAGCACCTGCGGATGCGCCAGCAGCTGGTCGAAGTGCACGCCCGCCGTATCGTGTGCCCAGCGGGCGAACGCGAGCACGCCGACGCTGTAGACGCTCACGAGTACAGCGCGGAGGAGAGCCCATCCGGTAGCTCGGGTCAAATCGGTGCGGTGCAGTTTGGCGGCACCGAGCCACATGCCCAGAACGATCATTCCGATAAAGCTGAAAACCCAGGTCAGTACCCGGTAGAAGCCCGCCCCGTGCTGGCTCAGGAAGGGGCCGGCGGGTAGACAGAGCAGACCCACTGCCACGGCGATAACGGGCGGGCTGGTACGCAGACCCCGCAGCACCGTGCGGAGGGTTCCGCCACGGCTCCTAGTGGCTCGTGTATCCGGTGCATTGCCCTCCCCTGCCTCGGCATCTGTCTTGAATCCACTGCGTAGTAGCGAGGTGCCCAGGATATTGCCCATGATGGAGTTGCCGATGTACGCGCCAATGTACACGCGCACGGCTTCTTCACCCCAGAATCCGGCAACCACGGGGATGCCGAAGAGTCCCGCGTTCAGGTAGACGAAGGCGAGCTTCTGCACGGGGTCGCCGGTGATGCGCCCGGCACAGAGCACGCCGAGGAGCATCAGCACCATGGTGGAGGCGGCGACAAAGAACAGCTCGGGGCGGCTAGTGGCGACGGTGTAGATGATGACGGCAGGGATAATCCAGCGGGTCAGCAGGGTTGAGGCGCCTTCTTTGAGGCGGGTGCTCCAGCGTTCGGGCAGCAGTAGCGCAAGTCCCAGGCCTAGACCTAGGTAGATGAGTGGGAGGAGGATTCCCATGCTCGTTCCTTTCGCTGTTGCTCTGCTGTTTTTGCCGCGATGGGGCGTGTCTAATAACCCTACCCTGAACCTTCAAGTTGAGGTTGATTATTTTTTCTCTGCTCTTTTCGGATTTTTCGCGTCATATTGCATCATATTCCGCTAAATCCTCGTTTTTTATGCGGTTCGCTTCTAGTCTTGAAATATAGAAAGAATATGTCCTCACCGTATTCTTTCAATCTATCGCCGACACTCATTTTCTCGCATCATTAGACGCGCTGTTGTTTCTTCTCATGCGAGGTTATACGCTCAGGAGCCCGCAATGCAGCAACCGTATCTTTCTTCTCCTCCCGAATCTGGAGGCGTCCCCCACCGCTCCGCAAAGAACCCCGCGAATGCGCAGGGGCAGCACGCCGGTGTGCATATTCCGTGGCGCTCTTCTGCGGCTCCCTCAGCCTCGAATGTTTCGACCGTGGAAGCTGAACCTGTCGCCGTTGATAATGCGCCTGTAGCGCCTATGAGCGGTCCTGAACGTACGTTTAGGGTCCCGCACCCGGTGCTGAGTGCTATCTCATGGCTGATTGCGGCTGCGAGCGCTGCGTGGCTTGTGATTCTGGGCGTCTCTTTGGCGTTGAATGTCGCCTCGGGGGTGAGCCACGATTCTGAGTTCATGATGCTAACCTACGGCGTGTACATGGCGTGCGCATTTGGATTCTGCTGTTTTGGCACGTTTTTTGCTCTGCATTTTGGGTTGGGGTCGAGCGCTCATTGGCGTGATTCGATTCGTCACCCGAACCACCCGCACTAAAAAGGTTTATATCTGGGCGTAGTTTTTCGGCGTGTTTTTTCGGGTATTTTCGGAATGCATTTCTTTTATTTAGACCCCGCGTTTAAAAAATAAATGAGGATTTTTAATACGCCCCAAAACGCTTCTCCCCTTTTCTACACGACTTGATGCAAGAAGCCGCCCGGCGCATCCACAAACAGGATGCACCGGGCGGCTTACTTTTACAGGCCTTGCCTCCGCTATGTTGCGGGTTCGAAGGGGTTGAGGAGTCTAACCGGGAGGCGCTCAAAATCTTTAACGTTGCGCGTTACAAGGGTAAGGCCATGTGCCAGCGCGGTCGCAGCAATCCAGGCGTCATTCTCGGGTGCTTTATCCGGCACGTGAAGTCCTGCGCAACATTCAGCTACAGCTCCGTCAATCACAAGAGTCCGTTTCTGAAATTTCTCTCGGACTGTTGAAAACCACTCACGCAGATATGCGCCTTGCGCCGGATCCTTACGCTCCTTGGCGAGTACTCCACGCTCCAGCTCCATCAAGGTCACGACGCTAATATGGAGCGGCCTATCGGTGTAAACACGAAACCAAGATTCAAAGACGGGGTCAGCTTTACCTCGAGAGAGTTTCCACAGCTCAGAAATGATATTGGTATCTAGCAGATACATCGTTACCCCTAGAACTCTACGACGGGGCGCTGATGCTTGGAGCGTTCAGCCACAGGAAAATCTTCAGGCAGATCTACGTCCTCAGCAGGTTGAGGGTAGTTAGCGAAGAAGTCATAGAGAGAGGACTCCTCCTGCTGGCTACGCGAATACTCTTCGTAGGTCATGAGGACATACGTAGGTTCACCACGCTTAGTGATAATAACGGGTGATTGCTGGGCCTGCTTCTGAGCTTTGGCGAGATTCTGGTTGAACTCGCGGCTCGTCATAACGGTCATGTTTCCCCCTTCTGCTCAGGACGCAGAAAACATAAAGAATGTAACTACGTAGCTACATTATATTTTCCATCTGGTACTACGACAACCCCTCCATCTTCAGACCCGCTATATATCGTTAAGAAGATACAAAGAAGCCGCCCGGTGCATCCACAATCGGATGCACCGGGCGGCTCCTTCACAGGCTCCCAGCTACAAAGCTATGTAGCCCAACGCGGGATTACTCCCACTCAATGGTTCCCGGGGGCTTGGAGGTAACGTCCAGCACCACTCGGTTAACGTCCTTGACCTCGTTCGTAATACGGTTCGAAATCTTAGCCAGCAGGTCGTACGGCAGGCGCGACCAGTCAGCGGTCATTGCGTCTTCCGAAGAGACCGGGCGCAGAACAATCGGGTGGCCGTAGGTACGGCCGTCACCCTGAACACCCACGGAGCGAACGCCAGCCAGCAGAACCACGGGGCACTGCCAGATGTGCTCGTCCTGGCCAGCTGCGGTCAGCTCTTCACGCACGATAGCGTCAGCGGCACGCAGGGTCTCCAGGTTCTCACGGTTAACCTCGCCGACAATGCGGATGCCCAGGCCGGGGCCGGGGAAGGGCTGACGTGCCACGATCTTCTCGGGAACGCCGAGCTCACGACCGATAGCGCGAACCTCGTCCTTGAACAGGGTGCGCAGCGGCTCAACCAGTTCGAAGGTCAGGTCGTCGGGAAGGCCGCCAACGTTGTGGTGGCTCTTAATGTTTGCGGTGCCGTCGCCGCCGCCGGACTCGACAACGTCCGGGTACAGGGTGCCCTGAACCAGGAACTTGATGTCTGCGCCCTCTTCGCCAGCTTCGGCGATCAGCTTACGCTGTGCCTCTTCGAAGGAGCGGATGAACTCGCGGCCGATAGCCTTACGCTTCGCCTCAGGCTCGGTGACACCCTCGAGTGCGGAGAGGAAACGCTCCGACTCGTCAATGGTGATGACCTTAATGCCCATGGATGCTGCGTAGTCCTGCTCGACCTGTTCGCGCTCGCCTTCACGGAGCAGACCGTGGTCGATGAAGAAGCAGGTGAGCTGGTCTCCGACAGCCTTGTGCACGAGTGCAGCTGCCACGGAGGAGTCAACGCCGCCGGAGAGCGCGCAGATGACGCGGTCGCTACCGACCTGCTCGCGGATCTTTGCGACCTGCTCCTCAATAATGTTGTTGGTGGACCAGGTGGGCTTCAGGCCTGCCACATTGTAGAGGAAGTTCTCCAGGGCGACCTGGCCGTAGTCGGAGTGCTTCACCTCGGGGTGCCACTGCACGCCGCCGAGCTTACGGGACTCGTCCACGAATGCTGCCACGGATGCGCCGGGGGTCTTTGCCAGCACCTCGAAGCCTTCGGGGGCTTCGGTCACGGAGTCACCGTGAGACATCCACACGTTCTGGGTGGTGGGGGTGCCGGTGAGGAAGGAGGAGTTCTCAGCGCAGACCACAGCGTCGGTTGCGCCGTATTCGCGCAGACCGGTCTGGGCGACGGTGCCGCCGAGGGTCTGGGCCATCACCTGGAAGCCGTAGCAGATACCGAAGATCGGCACGCCAGCTTCGAAGAGGGCCTTGTCGCCCTTGGGTGCACCATCGGCGTAGACCGAGGAGGGGCCACCGGAGAGCACGATGGCTGCCGGGTTCTTGGCGAGCATCTTCTCGGTGCTCATGGAGTGGGGGACGATTTCGGAGTAGATGCCGGCTTCACGCACGCGACGAGCGATGAGCTGCGCATACTGTGCACCGTAATCTACCACCAGGACGGGACGCTCTTCGAGCTGGTCCAGGTTCACAGAGTTGGTCACGAAAATTACCTCAACGTGTTGGTACTAATCCGCGCACTTGCGCGGGGATATATCTATTTTACGCTATCGCTGTACGCCGCCGACGGCGCGTAGCCGCTCCCCCATCCGGAGGTGCCGCTACATGCTCTAACGAGGGTAGAGCGTGCGTATAGAAAGCACCGCCCGGCGACCGGCAGACCACAACCTGCCAACCGCCAAGCGGTGATTCATGAAGCTACATTAGCCGCGGTACGCGGGAACCACGGTCAGGTCCGCCTTCTGGAACTTCTTCAGGTCCAGGTAACCGCAGTTAGCCATTGCACGCTTGAGCGCACCGACAATGTTGCTGGTGCCGTTCACGTGGTGCGAAGGACCGTACAGGACCTCCTCCAGGGAGCCGACAACACCCAGCGGGGTGCGTACGCCGCGCGGGAAGTCCAGCGAGTGCGCCTCGTTGCCCCAGTACCAGCCCTGGCCGGGAGCCTCGGATGCGCGAGCCAGCGGAGCGCCCAGCATGACAGCGTCAGCGCCCAGTGCGAGCGCCTTCACCATGTCACCGGAGCGGCCCAGGGAGCCGTCAGCGATCACGTGTACGTAGCGGCCGCCGGACTCGTCCAGGTAGTCGGAACGTGCCGCAGCCACGTCGGCGATAGCGGTTGCCATGGGTGCGGAGATGCCCAGGCCCTGGCGGGTGGTCTGTGCGGAACCGCCGCCGAAGCCCACCAGCACGCCGGCTGCGCCGGTACGCATCAGGTGCTTAGCCTGCGAGTAGCCAGCAACGCCACCAACGATGACCGGAACGTCGAGCTCGTAGATGAACTTCTTCAGGTTCAGCGGCTCGTGCGAGGTGGAAATGTGCTCAGCAGAGACGGACGCACCGCGGATGACGAACAGCTCAACGCCCGCCTTCACTACGGTCTCGTAGTGCTCCTGGGTGTTCTGCGGGCTCAGGGAGCCTGCAACGACCACGCCGGAGTCACGGATCTCTTCCAAGCGTGCAGTGATCAGTTCCGGCTTAATCGGCTCGGAGTAAATCTGCTGCATGCGGGTGGTTGCGGAGGCGGGGTCCGCCTCGGGCAGCTCAACAATCTCGTCGAGCAGCGGCTGCGGGTCCTCGTAGCGGGTCCACAGGCCCTCGAGGTTCAGCACGCCCAGGCCACCCAGCTTACCCAGTGCAATGGCGGTCGCCGGGGACATGACCGAGTCCATGGGCGCACCAATGATGGGGGTGTCGAACTTGAAGGCGTCAATCTGCCAGGAGGTGTCGACGTCGCGGCGGTCGCGGGTACGGCGGGTAGGCACCAGCGCCACATCGTCCAGGGAGTAGGTGGGGCGGGCGTTCTTGGAGAGGCCAATCTGAATTTCAGACATGGGGTGAATCCTTTCGAATTCGGTTTGAGGGGTGCCGCTGGGCGTTATTCGCGCCGATGCCCGCCCGATACCTGAACGGGTATAGGGCGGGCTCAACGGCGCATGGTGTGCACACCATGCGGCGAATCATCGTTGGTGAGGCGTTTTAGCGGCGGTAGTTCGGTGCCTCAACGGTCATCATGATGTCGTGCGGGTGCGATTCCTTCAGACCTGCGGGGGTGATGCGCACGAACTGACCCTTGTACTTGAGCTCCTCGATGGTGCGGGAACCGACGTAGAACATGGTCTGGCGCAGGCCGCCTTCGAGCTGGTGAATCACTGCGGAGAGCGGGCCGCGGAAGGGAACCTGACCCTCAATACCCTCGGGGATCAGCTTCTCTTCGCTGGAGACGTCAGCCTGGAAGTAGCGGTCCTTGGAGAAGGACTTGTGGCGGCCGCGGGTCTGCATTGCGCCCAGCGAACCCATGCCGCGGTATGCCTTGTACTGCTTACCGTTCATGAAGATCAGCTCACCGGGGGACTCGGTGGTACCGGCCAGCAGGGAGCCGAGCATCACGGAGTCAGCGCCTGCAACCAGTGCCTTGCCGATCTCGCCGGAGTGCTGCATACCGCCGTCAGCGATCAGCGGCACACCTGCCGGGATTGCTGCCTTAGCGGACTCGTTGATAGCGGTCACCTGGGGAACACCAACACCGGCGATAATGCGGGTGGTGCAGATGGAGCCGGGGCCAACGCCGACCTTCACGCCGTCAGCGCCGGCGTCGATGATTGCCTGTGCACCCAGGCGGGTTGCAGCCTGGCCACCGATGACGTCCACGTGTGCTGCGGCGGGGTCCTTCTTCAGGCGGGCAATCATGTCGAGCACGCCCTGGGAGTGGCCGTTTGCGGTGTCCACGAACAGTGCGTCGACGCCTGCCTCAACCAGGGTCATTGCGCGCTCGTAGCCGTCGCCGAAGAAGCCGATAGCAGCGCCGGCACGCAGGCGGCCGTCCTCGTCCTTGGTGGCCTTGGGGTACTGCTCAGTCTTGACGAAGTCCTTGAGGGTAATCAGACCGGCGAGCTTGCCTGCGTCGTCGATCAGGGGCAGACGCTCAATCTTGTTGTGGGACAGCAGCGCGAATGCTTCGTCCTTGGTGACGCTGGGGTGCGCGGTGACCAGCGGCATGGGGGTCATGATGTCGCGGACGCGAATGCCCTCGTAGTCGGAGCGGGAGATGTAACGGATATCGCGGTTGGTGATGATACCTTCCAGCACGCCCTCTTCACTGACGACGGGCAGACCGGAGACCTTGTAGTAGCCACAGACCTCGTCGTATTCGGCGATGGTTGCGTCAGCACCAATGGTGACGGGGTTGATAATCATGCCGGACTCGGAGCGCTTGACGCGGTCCACGTGTGCAGCCTGGTCCTCGATGGAGAGGTTGCGGTGGATAACGCCCATACCGCCCAGACGTGCCATAGCAATTGCCATAGCGGAGTCGGTCACGGTGTCCATTGCGGCGGAGATGATGGGGGTGTTCAGGGTGATGCGCTTGGACAGGCGGGTGGAGGTGTCCGCATCGGAGGGGATGACGTCGGTGTTGCCGGGCAGCAGCAGCACGTCATCGTAGGTCAGGCCGGTGAAGCCGAAGGGATCCTCGGACAGAGCGGTGGGAATGGTCATTGTCTACCTTTCGGATGCTGGCTTCATCGGTGAGAAGCTCAGCCTATACGTTGCGTATGTCAAGATGCGGTACGACCCGTCTGCTCGCACCCCACAAGGTGGTTTGAGCGCAAACGGGAACAGCTTACCTTCTATAGTAAACCGCTAAAGGTTTCTTTGCTGAGAAGCACTCATAGTAAGCGCCCCCCAGCGGGAGGCTGTCGGCAGGTTCTAACGTCCCCACGAACGCGAGCGCATCCGAGCCTACCGACAGCGAGTGCCCGGTACCGCCTCCATGGTGGAGGGGGGGCGGCACCGGGCACACACACTATTTAGGCTTCTTCAGTTTCTTCGGGCTTCTCAACCACCAGGGTCTCGGTGGTCAGCACCAGAGCCGCGATGGAGGATGCGTTCTGCAGAGCCGAACGGGTCACCTTCACCGGGTCAATCACGCCGGCTTCGATGAGGTCCACGTACTCGCCGGTCTTGGCGTTGAAGCCGTGACCCACGGGCAACTCGGAGACCTTGGAGACGATGACGTAGCCGTCTTCGCCAGCGTTCTCAGCGATCCAGCGCAGCGGCTGAACCAGGGCTCGGCGAACGATCTGTACACCCACGTTTGCGTCGTGGTTGCCCAGGTCCATGCCGTCCAGTGCCTTCAGCGCGTGAACCAGTGCGGAACCGCCACCGGAGACGATGCCCTCTTCCAGAGCGGCACGGGTGGAGGACACAGCGTCCTCGATGCGGTGCTTGCGTTCCTTCGCCTCAACCTCGGTTGCGGCACCGACCTTGATGACGCCCACGCCGCCGGCGAGCTTAGCCAGGCGCTCCTTGAGCTTCTCGCGGTCCCATTCGGAATCCACGCGCTCAATTTCGCGGCGCAGCTGCTGCACGCGGTCCTCGATTGCCTCGGGGTCGCCGCCGTCCACGATGGTGGTGTGGGACTTGGTGACGGTCACGCGGCGTGCCGAGCCCAGGTGCTCCAGGGTGACCTGCGGCAGGTCGATGCCGAGCTCACCGGTCACGACGGTGCCGCCGGTCAGAATTGCCAGGTCCTGCATGATTGCCTTGCGGCGGTCACCGAAACCGGGAGCCTTCAGAGCGACCACGTTGATGGTGCCGCGTAGCTTGTTCACGACCAGTGCGGAGAGCGCCTCACCGTCAACGTCTTCTGCGATGATGGTCAGCGGCTTCTTCGCCTGAACGATCTTCTCGAGCACGGGCATGATTTCTGCGATGGTGGAAATCTTGCCCTGGTAGAGCAGCACGAGGCTGTTCTCCAGCACTGCTTCGCCGCGCTCAGCGTCGGTGACGAAGGATGGCGAGAGGTAGCCCTTGTCGAACTGCATACCTTCGGTGATGTCCAGTTCGATTTCGGTGGAGGAGCCGTCTTCGATGGTGATGACGCCGTCCTGGCCGACCTTCTCGAAGGCGCGAGCCAGCAGCTCACCGATCTGCTCGGACTGGGCGGAGATAGCGGCAACGTGCGCCACCTCGGGGCCCTGCACGGGGCGTGCGTTCTCGAGCAGGCGTGCGGAGACAGCCTCCACAGCAGCCTCAATGCCGCGCTTGACGTCGGCAGGTGCCGCGCCGCTGGTAACGTTGCGCAGGCCCTCGTTGACCAGTGCCTGTGCGAGCACGGTTGCGGTAGTGGTACCGTCACCGGCTACGTCGTTGGTCTTGGTGGCGACTTCCTTCGCCAGCTGGGCGCCCAGGTTCTCGTACGGGTCGTCCAGTTCAATTTCGCGGGCAATGGACACGCCGTCATTGGTGATGACGGGTGCGCCCCACTGCTTGTCGAGCACAACGTTGCGCCCGCGCGGGCCGAGGGTTACCTTGACCGCGTTTGCCAGCTTATCGACGCCAGCCTGCAGGGACTTGCGGGCGGCATCGTTGAATTCAAGCTGCTTAGCCATGTGTTCGCTACTCCTAGTGCGTCACAGAAAGGAAAATTTGAGGGGCAGATGATAGCTCATGCGCCGTACCGGATGAGCGGTACGGCGCATGAGCATCTGAAAGTATTAGTCGACGATTGCCAGAACGTCGCGTGCGGAGAGAATCAGGTACTCTTCGCCCTGGTACTTGACCTCGGTGCCACCGTAGCGGGAGAACACGACAACGTCGCCTTCCTTGATGTCTACGGGAATGCGGTTGCCCTTCTCATCCACGCGGCCCGGGCCAACGGCGACAACGCGTGCTTCCTGCGGCTTTTCCTTCGCAGTTTCGGGGATGACCAGACCGGATGCGGTGGTCTGCTCAGCCTGCTCGATCTTGATAACGACGCGGTCTTCCAGGGGCTTGATAGCCATAATCGGTTCCTCCGGGTTGTGGATTTACGTTTGATGCGAGACAGCGGCGCAGTGGCGCGCCCGATGACTGTCTCGAGTGCTACCTCAACTCTAGTTTCACCTGTGCTTTCGGTCAAGAAAAGCGCCCCTCTGCCGGGGTGTTTCACCGCAAGGCGAACGCTGAGCAAAAAGCTGGGCAAATCGGGCTCCTCACCTCTCAAAACCGGCACCCCGTAAAATGAGGAGCATGCCTATTCCCGCATCCCCTTTTACACCCGTCGCCGAGCTTCCGTTCAGCGCCGAAGCGCTCGCGGCAGCCGACGAGCTCTACCCGCTGGGCTCGGATACGCTCAGCGCCGTTACTTCTTTGCGTTCGCGAGGTTTTAGCCCCGAGGAGTCTGCACAGATTATTTCGCTGGCGCAGGCTCGTACCCGTGCGCGTGCCAAGTTCGGCGAGCGCGCCCGCACGCTCATGCTGACTCAGGAGGCTGCGGAGCAGGCGACCCGCCCGGTGATTGCGCACTATCGCGCTCAGCGTCTGCGCCCGGTTGCCGGCACGGTGGCTGATTTGGGTTGCGGTATCGCCTCGGATTCTGCCGTGTATGCGGCGGATCGCGGTGCCGTGGTCGCGGTGGAGCTGGACCCGTTGACCGCTTCTTTTGCGGCGAAGAACCTTGAGTTTTGCCCGCAGGCGCGCGTGTATTCGGGGGATGTGACCGATTATGTGCACGGTGAGCTTCTGGACGCTGCCGGTGAGCCGGTGGGCATTGTGTGGATGGACCCGGCACGCCGCGAGTTGCGCGGCGCTAAGAAGGCTCAGACGGAGCGTCTTTTTGATCCGGAGGCGTTCTCTCCCCCGTTCTCGTTCGTACTGAATCTGGCTCGTACGGGCGTGCCGATGGGCGTGAAGTTGGGCCCCGGTTTTCCGCATGAGGGCATCCCCTCCCCCGAGGATATTGCTTCGGAGGCGAACCCCACCCCGCGTGTTGAGGCGGAGTGGATCCAGTCGGAGGGTTCTCTCGCCGAGTTGGTGCTCTGGTTTAACGCGCTGGCTCAGGAGGGGGTGGCTCGCACGGCAACCTCTGTGCATGAAACCCCTGCGCGCGAGCTGCCCGCGGAAGAGGCTACCCCTAACGAAGGCTCCCACGGAGGCTCTGCCGAAACCAGCGCCCTGTTGCCGCCCTACGAGGCGGTGAGCTTCCGTAGCCCCCTGACGGCGGAAGAGGCGCAGCAGAGCGTTGAAGTTCCGGCGTCCTTGCCGCAGCCGGGTGAATACCTGTTGGAGCCTGCCCCGGCGATTGTGCGCTCGCATCTGGTCGCTGAGTTTGCGCAGAGTATTGGCGCGCATCTGCTGGATGAGCACCTGGCGTACCTATGTTCTGCCGAGCCGGTGGAGCATCCGCTGGTTGCCTGCTACGAGGTGCTGGAGGAGATTCCCCTGCAGGAGAAGCAGCTGAAGCGTTGGGTGCGTGAGCAGGGCTTTACGGCGCTGACGATTAAGAAGCGTGGCGTGGATATTGTTCCGGAGCAATTGCGTGCGCGTCTGCTGGGTTCTGCGGGTTCTAAGCCTTCCAAGAAGAAACAGAAAAAGAACGCTAATTCTTCTTTGAGTGCACAGGAGGGTACGCAGGAATCCTCGTACCGTCCGGCAACGCTGGTCTTTACCCGTATCGGTTCGGGTAGGGATTCACGCCGCGTCGGCTGGCATGTGCGCCCGCTCTAACCTCGCCAGCCCCGGCCACCCATCCCTAACTACCCAGCACTGACGGCCCAGACCCGACTGCCCAGACCCGAGGACGGGTTACCGTTCGTGACGATTCATGACGTTTCCCGTTCCGGATTCTGCACTCGACAGAGCACCGGGCACCGCAAGACCGTACACTAGATACGGTGCTTAGTAGAGGTACTCCCCCAAGGAGCTAGCTCTCACCGGCTAGCGCACAGCCGGGTAGAGCCCACCGATAATAACTTCCATAGTCGGCACCATGCACGACCCTATTTCCAGACGCAGGAAAGGCAATATGATCGACTTTGCTACCTCCCCGCAGTCCACTCTCGGCGTGGAATGGGAGATTGCGCTCATCGACCGTGAAAGCGGCGCACTGACCCAGCGCGCCAGCGAGGTGCTATCCATCCTGCGCGAGCGCCGCCCCGAACTGCTTGAGCCCGCCTCCGACCGGGCGCACGTGACCGGCGAATTCCTGGAGAACACCGTCGAGGTGGTGACCGGCATCTGCCGCACCGTCGCTGAGGCGTGCCGTCAGCTGCAGGATTTGACGGATACCCTGCGCGACATCACCGATGAGCTCGGCATTGAGTTCTACCCCGCCGGCACTCACCCCTTCTCCCACTGGGCTGACCAGCCGGTTGTGGCGAAGGAACGCTACCAGCGCGTGGTCGAGCGCGCCCAGTATTGGGGCCGCCACATGGTCATTTACGGTGTGCACGTGCACGTGGGTGTTGACTCCCGCGATAAGGTTCTGCCGCTTATTGACGCGCTGACCAACTATGGACCGCATCTGCTGGCGCTTTCGTGCTCTTCCCCGTACTGGGATGGAGTCGATACCGGTTACGCTTCGCACCGCACCCAGCTTTACCAGCAGCTGCCCACGAACGGTCTGCCCTTCCACTTTGACACCTGGGAGCAGTACAGCGAGTACCTGGAGTCGCTCGTGGCGACCGACGTGATCAACGACCCGAGCGAGGACCGTTGGGATGTTCGCCCGGTTCCGCGTTACGGCACTATTGAGATGCGCTATTGCGATGGCCTCGCGTCCCTGCCGGATGTTGCGGCAATCGTGGCGTTCACGCAGTGCCTGGTGGAGTACTTCTCCCGCCAGATTGAGGCGGGTGAAAGCATTGAGGTGCTCGCCCCATGGCATGCTCAGGAGAATAAGTGGCGCGTCGCCCGCTACGGCCTGGACGCTAAGATCGTGGTCTCTAACGAGCCGGCACAGCGTACCCTGCGTGAAGATTTTGAGCTGCTTCTGCCCAAGCTGGAGCCGGTAGCACGCGACCTTGACTGCGAGGTAGAGCTGGCGCAGGTACGCCGCATCCTCGCCGAGGGTACAGGTGCGGATCGTCAGCGTGCAGTCTTTGAGAAGGCCGGCTCTCTGCGTGAGGTAGTGCTGGATGTTGCCGCGCAGTCCCGTGCGCGAGCACTGCGTTAGAGCCGCTCCCCCGCCCCCCCCGTAGCTAAAGTTTGAATACAGAAAATGCCTCGGCGCAGTCCTTTGTGAGACTGTGCCGAGGCATTTCTATGAGCATTTTCGAGGCAAGCCGCATCAACGCGCTCGCGCTAGTGACCCCTGTAGAGGCAGCCTGTTTAGAAGTAGCCCGCTTAGAAACAAACCGTGGTCACCGGCAGCGAGGAGTCCGTCGTGAAGTCCACACCCGAGGGCTCACGACCGGCAGCGACCAGGCGGGCACCCAGCGCCGCAACCATCGCGCCGTTATCGGTGCACAGGGTGAACTTCGGGATAATCAGGCGCACCCCCTCGGAGGCGCATCGGGCGGCAAGCAGCTCACGCAGGCGCGAGTTAGCCGCCACGCCACCACCGAGCAACAGGGTCTTCATGCCCTGCTCACGGCAAGCCAGCATCGCCTTCTTGGTGATGACGTCCACGACAGCCTCCTGGAAGGACGCGGCGATATCGGCAACCGGGACCTCTTCACCGGCGGCCTCAAAGCTCTCAATCACGCGCGCCACGGCGGTCTTCAGGCCCGAGAAGGAGAAATCGTAGCGGTGCGCGCCGGGCTCCTCGGCGGTGCCCATAAACTTGCGGTTCGACAGGCCGCGCGGGAACACGAAGGCGTTGCGGTTACCCTCGGCGGCGGCGCGGTCAATCGCGGGGCCGCCCGGGTAGTCCAGGCCGAGCAGTCGGGCGACCTTGTCGTAGGCCTCGCCTGCGGCATCGTCGAGGGTCGCGCCGAGCAGGCGCACATCGGAGGTAATGTCTCGCACCTGCAGGATTTCGGTGTGACCGCCAGAGACCAGCAGCGCACCCAGACCACCGGAACCGGCATTCGCCAGCAGGTCGGAGCCGTCTTCGGTGCCGTTGTCCTCCAGCAGGCCAACGCCAACGTGGGCGACCAGGTGGTTAATGCCGTAGAGGGGCTTGCCGGTGGCAATAGCGAGCGCCTTCGCCGCGGAGACACCCACCATGAGTGCGCCCGCCAGGCCGGGGCCAGCGGTGACGGCGATAGCGTCCACCTGATCGAGGGTGATGTCCGCTTCGGCAAGTGCCGCTTTGAGGGCGGGAATCATGGCGTCCAGGTGAGCGCGGGAGGCGATTTCGGGGATCACGCCGCCAAAGCGCACGTGCTCTTCCATGGAGGAGGAGATGGTGTTGCTGAGCAGCTGTGCACCGTGCACAATGCCGATTCCGGTCTCGTCGCAGGAGGATTCGATGCCCAGAACGAGGGGTTCGCGAGTGCTCATAGTTCATCTTTCTGTTGCGCTGTCTGCGCGTAGTGCTTCTAGTTGCAGTGATGTAGGGATGCTGTGTTGTAGGGATACTGCGATGTAGAGGGCGGTGGAAGCTTGCCCCTAGTGCGGGGATTGCCGTTTAGCTCCACGGACTATTTAGAACGTGCATTCCATAATGATGGCGTCGGTTCCGTCATCGTAGTAGCCGCGGCGTACGTGAATCGCACGGTAGCCGTTGCGTTCGTAGAGGCGCTGGGCGCGCGGGTTGTCGGCACGCACCTCCAGCAGGATACGCTCGGCTCCCTGCTCGCGGGCGCGCTCGTGCATCTGCTCGAGCATGGCGCGACCGAAGCCGTGACCCTCGTACTCGGGGAGCACGCCGATGGTCTGAACGTCGGCGGTGTCGGCTACGACCATGGTTCCGCAGTAGCCGATGGCGCGCCAGCTGCCCTCGTTATCTTCCGAACCTTCTGCAGGCAGTTCGAGCATGTAGTAGGTTCGGGTCGGGTGGGTCAGCTCTTCGAGGAACATGTCGATGTGCCAGGCGTCGGCGGGGAACAGTGTGGTTTCCATGCGGTGCATGGTCTGCACGTCGGCAAGTTCGGCAATGCGCAGGCGGGCACCCTGTGCTAGGTCGTCTCGCACGATATTTTCGGTAGCGCTCATTTAGTTCTCCTTCTGCGCGGCAGTCTGTGCAGCTGCCTGTGCGCCCTGCTTCTGCTGGCGGGCGAGCATTGCGGCGGGGACCTTTGCGTCCGAGTCGCGCAGGTACTGGGCGGAGGTGTCCTCGCTCAGGTTCTCTACGCCCAGGCGTGCCGCGGCGGCAACCAGGTACTCGGCGTGGGGGTGAACCTGACGGGCAGAATCGACGATGGTCCAGCCGTGCTCTTCGAGGGCCTCGGAGTACAGGCCGGCGCCGTAGCCGTAGGCGTAGGAGGGATCCCCACCGGGCAGAATTTCGGAGGCGGGGCATACGTTCGGTCCGTCCACCAGGCTGTAGCCTTCGGCGTTCACGCGGTAGCGGGCGGAGTAGACTTCGCGGCGGCGCGCATCGGAGAGTACGAGCAGCTCAGCATCTTCGATAAGATCAGCAGAAGCGAACGCTCGTTCTACGTTCTCTTCCTCGGCAACTGCGCCTGCTTCCCCGGCAGCCGCACCGGATACAGCGCGCTCAGCCAGGGCGGTCAAGCTCATCATGCCGTACACCGGCACCGACCAGGCAAAACCCAGAGCGCGCGCAGTAACGATACCGGCACGCAGACCCGTAAAAGGTCCCGGACCGGTACCGGTCAGAATCGCATCCAAGTCTTCGCCGCGCACGCCAGCGTCCTGCAGGGCAGCCCGCGCGTAGGGTCCCATCACCTCGGCATGGGAGCGGGTATCTTCGCTCTCGTAGCGGGCGAGGATTTCGAAGGACGCACCGGCTTCGGAGCCGTGCACACGGGCGAGCGCCACAGATGCGGTGGCGGATGAATCAAGGGCAAGTACTAGCACCCTATCATTCTAACGCGCGGGCTCTAGGCGCTCTGCAGGGCCTCTTTCAGAGCGTCGAAAGCGTGCTCCCAGCGGGGGCCGAAGGCGCGCACCCGCAGCAGGCGAGGTTCGGGGGTGTCCGCGTCCTCGTCACTTTCGTCTTCGTCGTCCCAGCTGAACTCTTCGGCACCCGAGTAGGCAAAGCGCGCATCCGCACCAGTCAGACGGGTGAAGTCCAGCTCCAGGCGGGAATCGCTCAGATGCTCAGCCTTATCGCGGCCCCACTCGATGACGGTCACCGAGCGCGGCAGGGAGAACTCCAGGTCCAGGTCGTCGAGCTCTTCGGCACTGGAGAGGCGGTAGGCGTCCACGTGCACCAGGTCGGGGCCGCCGGGGCGGGGGCCGTCCGGCAGGTTTGGGTGCACGCGCGAGAGCACGAAGGTCGGTGAGATAACACCTTCGCGCACGCCCAGGCCTTCGCCCAGGGAGCGGGTGAACGTGGTCTTGCCCGCGCCGAGCTCGCCCGAGAGGAGTAGTACGTCCCCGGCGTTCAGGTGCTGCGCCAGGGTGAGCGCCAGGCGGCGCGTATGGTCGGGGCCGGTCACGTCCAGGTCGAGGGCGGCAGAAATGTATTCAGCGCTCATTAGCCCTCCTGTTCCTCGCCGGTGCCCCACAGCTCGTTCAGCTCAGCTTCAACCCAGGAGCCGCCGACGTAGAGGCGCTCCACACGGGGAGAAATACGGGTCACGATTTCGTAGTTAATAGTCTGCGCCGCTTCAGCCCACTCCTCTACGGGCGGGTTCTCGCCAGCGCCAAAAAGGATGGCGGGCGCGCCCAGGTACCCCAGGGCGGGATCGCTCAGGCCGGGTTCGCCCAGGTCAACGACCATCTGGTCCATGGCGACGCGGCCAACCACGCGGTAGGTCGTACCCTCCGCGTTATTAGGCACGGAGCCGTTCTCCACGTTCTGCGCGCCCGGGTAGATGCGCACCGGCGCGTTCTCCGCAATGCGCGGCACACCGTCAGCGTAGCCGAGCGGCACAAGCGCCAGGGTGGTTGCCTTGGGAGTGTGGTAGCGCAGACCGTAGGAAACACCCTGACCTGCAGGAACTTCCTTCACGGCGGCAATGTAGCTGCCCACCGTCATGACGGGCTTCAACCCCAGGTCTTCAGCGGTCACCTCCGGCAGCGGGGAAAGACCGTACAGCGCGAGGCCGCAACGCACGCCGTCACCGAGCAGACGCTCCTCAGTGTCCCAGCCCTCCAGCGAGGCGGTCAGGGTCGCCGGGGAGTTCGCCAAATGCACGATCTTCGGGGCCAGGCCAGCCTCACGAGCCTGAGCCACAAAAGTATCCAAAGTATCGACCTGCTGCGCAGTCTCGGCGCGGGTCGGCTCATCCGCAACCGCCAGGTGGCTAAAAATACCCTCAACCGTAATCAGACCGGCATCCTCCAGGGAAGCGGCGCGAGCCACCAGCGCAGGCCAATCCGCCGCGGTGGCACCGTTACGGCCCAGACCGGTATCAGCCTTCAGATGCACGATAGCGCGCTCGCCGGTGCATTCAGCGGCGGCGGCAACCGCCTCCAGGTCCCAACCGGAAACACCCAGACGAATCTTCTCCTGCAGTGCAGCCTCAAAATCGGTGGAGGGGGTGTGCAGCCACGCCATGAGCGGCGCATCAATACCGTCAGCACGCAGTTCCAGCGCCTCGTTCACGTGCACCACACCCAGCAGGTCAGCGCCGGCTGCAATAGCCGAACGTGCCACCGGGTACGCGCCGTGACCGTACGCATCCGCCTTAATCACTGCAATGAGCACGCGGTCGCCAATGAGTTCCTTGAGTCGGCGCACATTATGTTCCAGCGCGTCAAGATCAATCGTGGCGCTACGTTCCACCTGGCCGGGAGCGCAGGGCGGGCAGTAAAGCGGTTCGGCAGGCTGCTGAGGGTGAGTCATGGTCCTTCGTTTCTGACGGGCGGGTACTACAGGCTGTACTTGAGCAGCCTCTCTTCTACTAAATTCTAGACCTCCCGCTGTGCGAAAGTCCTGTCGCGCTACACTAGGTCAGGTACCCCTTTAGAGAGGAAAGCATCGATGAGCACTCTGCCGCCGGTTCGGACGGTTCACGTGTATTCCATGCACACCGACCCTTTTGCGCAGCCCGGTAGCGGAGATGCAGGCGGCATGAACGTCTATATTGCCCGGTCGGTGCATGCCATGCTGGAACTGGATCCGGAGCTGCGGGTTGAGGTTTTCACCCTGGATCGCGGTGAGGCGCTTCCGACCGATTCGCCGTTCCGTCAGCCTCCTCAGCCCGGCGAGCGCCTTGTGCGCCACAGTCTTGATCTGCCCTCCGCCCGTGGTCTTTCGAAGAATGAGCTGGCTGCGGTCACCGATGATTTTGCGCAGGCGTGCGTCGAGCAGGCACTGTACACCCCGGATATTATTCACGCCCACTATTGGCTGTCGGGTCAGGCTGCGGCTCGTGCATCCGACCTGTGGTCGGCTCAGGGCGTTGGCTTCCCGGTTCCTGTTCTTTTTACTCCGCATACGACGGCTGCTGCCAAGGATGCGCGCCGCGGCGAAGGTGAGGCGCCCGAACCCGAGGAGCGCTATGCCGCCGAGCGCCTGATGAGTAGCTCCGCGAGCCGGGTGATTGTGAATACTCCCCTGGAGGCGCAGCAGATGGGCGAGTATTACGGTACGGACGCGCAGAAGCTTGCCACTATCCCGCCGGGTGTTGACACCTCGATTTTCCATACGATTCCTGGCGTGCATCCGCTCAATGACACCTCTGAGACTCGTTGCCGCATTGTTTTTGCCGGTAGGCCTCAGCCGTTGAAGGGCCCGCATCTGCTGGTGGAGGCACTCGCGCTGCTCCCCGATGACTTGCAGGTGGACGTAGATATTATTGGTCGTTCCGATTCGGATTATGAGCGCCGCCTGTTGCAGCGTGCAGCTGAGCTGGGTGTGGCGGATCGGGTGCATTTGAAGGACCCGGTTCCGGCGTCTGAGTTGGCGAACATTTTCCGTGCCGCCGATATTGTGGCGTCCCCGTCCTCATCTGAGACGTTCGGTTTGGTGGCGCTGGAGGCGCAGGCATGCGGCGCGGCGGTGCTCGCTACGGATGCTGACGGTCTGCGCTATGCGGTGGAGAACCACCGTACGGGTCTGCTGGTGGCGCCTCGTACTCCGCAGCGTTGGGCTGCGGCTATTGAGCGTCTGGTGCGTGCCCCGTATCTGCGTCATTCGTTGGGTGCGAACGCCGCGGCGCGTGCCCGCACGATGGGTTGGGATCAGACGGCGCGCCGAACCCTTGAAGCTTATGCCGAGGTACGTCAGGGTATCTCGCAGTAATGTATTTTTCACGTTGTGAGGAGTTTTAATGTCTTTCTCCATGAGCCGCGATGAGTTCGCCGCGTACCTGGATTCGGTGCGTATTACCGGTGAGGTAGCGACCGCCCGAGAGAATAACCTGGACCATATTCAGGGTTTCCTGGATGGTAATGAGCACCTTGAGTTTGGTGTGCAGTGGACCCGCGAGTGGGATTACGATTCGGTGTTTGAGGTGATGGTCCGCCGCGCGGGTCTGAACCCGGACCGTTCGCATACTCACGGTCAGGACACTATTGGTGCCGAGCAGTGCATCAGCGCGCTGGAGGAGTACGCCCGTATCTTTGGCGAGGCGGTGCGTGCGGGTTCTCGTATTCTGTTTGCGACCGGTCACCCGGCGGGTCTGTTCCCCATGTACGCGGTGATGGCTGCGGCGGCGAAGGCTGCTGGTGCTGAGGTTCTTCAGATTGAGGAGGGCGAGCGTTTCCTGGACGGCGACGTCCGCCAGATTATGGATGTCGTGATGTTTGAGCAGTACGGCAACCTGCAGCATACGCATTTCCCCGGCCCGATGCGCATCGCTTTGGATCAGCTGGAGGCGCGTGGCGTGACCCCGGACCTGGTGGTTTCGGATCACGGTATGGGTGGTTATGCGGCGTCTACTCGTAAGCTGCTGACGATTGGCATTGCGGATTGTAATGATCCGGGTCTGTTTGTTGCGGCTGAGCAGGGAGATTTGCCGGTGTGCGTGCCGATGGACGATAACGTTCCGCCGCGCCGTTATGAGCCGATGATTGATTTCATTTTGGATCGTGCGGGGCTTGAGCGTCCTTAATGTCCCTTTTACGCCGTGTGCGTAGGGTTTGTTATTGAGCCTCCGGGGTTTGTCTTTTTATATGCCGGTTATTGTTTTTCTGCAGGTGCGTGAAACATACCGGTAGTTTTGGGAGTTTCTTAGCTCCACTAGGCATTCTTCCCGGAGGCTCTTATTCTCTTCTTTTTCTGTGATTGATTTCATCACACCGGAGCGACTTTGCCTCTTCATTCTTCGAGACGGAAGACCCCCGACCCCGTAGAATAGTTTACGGAACACGTTTATGCGCTCTGTGGGCTCATATAACGCTCCACTAGGCGTCTTACCAGCGCCTTTGCCGTAGTCTCTGCCATTATTTTCACTCAGTAAGATTAAGGGTTCACTCATTCATCAGGACAAAGACTAGGACACGATTCCCTATTCACCGATAATTAGGGGTAAATGTGCCTATTCGCCGCTCTCAGTCCACGACACAGGACAAATTTCCGGGGAAGATTACACCGTTGAAAGTACAAGATCGTCTTAAAAAAATGTGGGGTTCAGACTTCGTCGTCAAGCGAAGCTGGCATCCCAAGGTTCAGCGTGCCCTTTACTTTGGCGATTTTCTCGCCATTGCTATTGCGGTTGTCGCTGCGCATCTGATTCGTTTCGGGTGGGAGAATGCTGACCTGCCCTATGTGAACGTTTGGCCTATTAACGCCTTGGACGGCCGCATTCCCGCTATTGATTACATTTTCCTGGGCGTTGGTATGGTTGTCGGCTGGTGGTTTATCCTCCAGGTGAACGGCTCCCGCAGCCTGCGCATCATGGGGTTCGGCACTGAGGAGTACCGCCTCATTACTCGCGGTACTACTTACTTTTTCTGCCTGCTGATTATTGTGGCGTTCTTCCTTAAGGTTGACGTCACCCGTATGTACCTGCTGATTGCTTACCCGCTGGGTCTGTTCCTTCTGCTCGTTGAGCGTTGGCTGATTCGTCAGGGTCTGGTGCGTTCGCGTACTCGCGGTCGTGCGTTGACTCGCGTCATGATTATTTCTGATGTGACGACTGGTCAGCACCTGTACAAGAACCTGAAGGATGTGGTTGCTTCCGGCCTGTCCCCCGCTGCGTTCTACCTGCCCGGTTTCACCCCGGGTACTACTGTTGCTGGCGCTCCGATTCCGGTCCTTGGTTACAGCACTTCTCCGGCTGACATTATGGAGGCCATCCGCGAGAACGATATTCACATGGTCGCGGTTACGAATGGTCACCACTTGAGCCCGGATCAGGTTCGTCTGCTGGGTTGGAAGCTTGCTGACGCGCATATTTCGCTGATTATGGCTCCTGCGACGACCGATATTGCTGGTCCGCGTATGCACATGCAGCCGCTGAATGGTCTGCCGCTGGTGCACGTGTCGACGCCGCGTATTACCGGTCTGTCGGCGTTCTTCAAGCGCGCTGTGGATGTTGTGTCTTCGGGTCTGGGTTTGATTCTGCTGTCTCCGCTGTTCCTGGTGGTGGCGCTGCTGGTCAAGCGTGATGGCGGTCCGGTCTTCTTCCTGCAGAACCGTGTGGGTCTGAACGGTGAAATGTTCAAGATGGTGAAGTTCCGTTCGATGCGTACTGACGCCGAAGAGGTTAAGAAGCGCCTCCTGGAGCAGAACGAGGGTAATGGTGTGCTCTTCAAGATGAAGGACGACCCGCGTATTACCCCCATCGGCAAGTTCATCCGTAAGTACTCGATTGATGAGTTGCCTCAGCTGTGGAACGTGTTCATTGGCGATATGTCGCTGGTGGGTCCGCGTCCTCCGCTGGTTGAGGAAGTTGAGCAGTACGAGGACATTGCGTACCGCCGTCTGCTGGTGAAGCCCGGTATTACCGGTCTGTGGCAGGTTTCTGGCCGTAGTGACCTTTCTTGGGAAGAGTCGGTTCGTCTGGATCTCTACTATGTTGAGAACTGGTCGCTTACCGGTGACCTCATTATTCTTCTGCGTACTGTCCGTGCGGTTTTCGCTAAGGAAGGCGCGTACTAAGAAGAGTTGGGGGGTCTCTCGCTGGTATGTATGCCGTTTTTGAAGATGCTGTTCCGGCACAGGCAGCTTGGCATCATCCATTGATATAAACGCACAGAAGGGGCGTGAATCCATTTCCGGTGGATTCACGCCCCTTCCTTTGTGCCTTCTGCCTGGTTCATTGAGAGACGCTCTAGAATCTCTGGAGGGCGTTAGGCTGGAGGCGGCGTACTGGGCGCCTCTGCCCTATTCGGCGATGAGTCGCGCAATGACTTCGGGGAGCATCTCCGCGACGCGGGTTGCCGGGGCGGGGCCCAGCAGTGCGTCCTTGACGCTTCCGGTGGCGCTGGCGCGTGCGGCTTCACCGTGCAGGTAGACTGCGAGCGCACCGATGGAGGCGTAGGTGCAGTCTTCCAGGGTTTCTCCGCGGGCTTCGAAGGCGGCTACGGTCTGGGCGAGCAGGGCGCCGTAGATGCCGGTGAGGGTGTCTCCGCTGCCTGCGGTGGCGAGCCAGGGGCTTCCTCCGGCAACGCTGTAGGTGGCGCCGTTGGGTGCCGCAATGAGCGTGTAACCGCCCTTGAGCATGACGGTCGCGCCGGAGAGTTCGGAGGCGGCACGCACCCAGCGGAAGGGCTCTGCGTCAATGTCCTTGCGGCTGGGTACGATGGCTTCGCCCAGGTGCTTCTTCCAGGTTTCGGGGGCGAGCTCGTGTACGACCCGCAGGAATCGTTCGAGTTCTGCCGCGTGCGGGGTGAGAATCTTGTGGGATCCGAGGTGCTTACCGGTTGCCATGTATTCTGCCGCCAGGTCGCAGGCACCAGCGTCGAGGATTGCGGGTTCGGGCGAGTGGAGCAGGTAGCGGTTCTTGTCCAGCGAGTCGTAGCTGGAGCCGGAGCCGCCGGCCCAGACGGTGACCCTCTGCAGGGCGGGTGCGCCGCTGAAGTAGACGGTTTCGGGGTTGTGGGCGATCATGAGCTGGCGGAGCTCGTGGGAGTTGGCACCGAAGCGAACCATACCAACGCCGGTGTTGAGGGCAGCACGCACACTCATGAGGGCTGCGCCGGGGTATTCGAGGCTTCCAGTGAGCATGCCGAGTACGCCGCGAGTGTACTTGTGGGAGTGCTCGTCGGGGATTTCGATGAGTTCGCGGTAGTCTTCGCGGTCGAGAACACGCAGGGCGGGCTTGTGGGCGTCGAGGGCTTCGGGCACGCCCAGGTCGTAGAGTTTGATGTCTCCGGAGTGGACGCTGTGGCTGGTGCCTGCCGGCAGCTTGTGACCGATGAAGGTGACGGTGCGGTCGGCGCGCAGGGAGGGTTCATGCACGGTTCCGCGGTTGTTGTCGACTCCGGAGGGGGTGTCGACGGCGAGGACTGCGCCGAGCTTACCGTCGAGCTGCGCGGCGCGGAGTACGCCCAGGTATTCACCGGCGCTACCGCGTACGGCACCGCTGGAGCCGGTACCCAGGATGCCGTCGATGGTCAGGTCGTAGCCGGCAAGCTGTTCGAGGGCGTGTTCGGGGTCAAGCACGCGGGTGCCTTCGCCGCCTTCGCGGGCGATGAGTTCGAGGTTCTTTTCGCTGGAGTCGAAGATGACTGCATCAACGCTGTGCCCCTTGGCGCTGAGGCGGGCGCCGGCGTAGATGGTGTCTGCACCATTGTTGCCCGGGCCGATGAGCAGCAGGATTTTTGCTTTGTCTTTGCCGTGGAGCAGCTCCTGCGCTTCGGCTGCAACGGCGTCTGCGGCGCGTTGCATGAGGTAGCCGTCGTAGTCGGCGGCTTCAATGTAGGGCTTTTCTGCTTCGCGTACCTGGGAAGCAGTGTAGATGAGCTTCATTGCTGTCTCCTTGGGTGGCACCGTGCGGGCCTTAGGGGGGTCACCGGGGGTGGTGTTGATGTGGCTCTGCGTTTAATCGTCGGTGGCGTTAGTTTTCGTCGGTGTCGTCGCCGGTGATGACGCTGAGTCGGTAGCTTTCGGGGTTGAACTTTTGCAGGTGCGCCAGTTCTGCATCGCTGAGGTATTCGGCGGTTGCGATGGCGATGGCGATGGGTTCATCGTGGGTCAGCGAGAGGTGGATGCGGTTGATGCCGAGTTCTTTAGCACGGCGGGCGATGGTGCCCTGAATGATGAGGTAGGGTTGGCCGCTTTCGGCGGTGGCGACTTCGCAGTCTTGCCAGTTGAGTCCGGCGGGTGCTCCGAGTACTTTTGCGACGGCTTCTTTGGCGGCAAATCGTACGGCTTGGGAGCGTACATTCCGGGTACGTTCGTTGGGGGTGAAGACGCGGCGGACGAAGGCTGGTGTTTCGGTGACGATTCGTTCGAATCGTTCGATGTTGACGGTATCTACGCCGATTCCCATGATCATGAGCTTCACCTTCTGGGCTAGGGGTGGTGCCGCGTCCTGTTTGCGGTTTCTCTTGTTTTAAGTCTAGCGAGATTCGTTTCTTTTAGATGGGATAGCGGCAAATATGACGCATAGTTGATATCTGTTTCACAGCGTCTATTTTTGTTGGATCATCCACGAATAACCGCCTGAGTAAACGACAAGGGCGGTGGTTGAGTTCTTAGAGAACTCAACCACCGCCCTTGTCGTTATCGCCGAGGCGATTTCCGAGGATTACTCCAGAGGATTACCCTAGAGAATTACTCCACGGTCACGGACTTTGCGAGGTTACGCGGCTGGTCAACGTCCAGGCCCTTAGCTTCTGCCAGTGCGCATGCGAAGATCTGCAGGGGCACAGTTGCCAGCAGGGGCTGCAGCAGCGAGGGGCATGCCGGGACGGTGATGAGGCGGTCTGCGTAGGGCTTGACGGCCTCGTCGCCTTCCTCGGCGATGACGATGGTGAAGGCGCCGCGAGCGCGCACTTCCTGGATGTTGGAGACGACCTTGCCGTGCAGGGAGTCGCGACCGTTTGCGGAGGGAACCACTACGATGACCGGCTGGCCTTCATCGATCAGTGCGATGGGGCCGTGCTTGAGCTCGCCTGCTGCGAAGCCTTCAGCGTGGATGTAGGTGATTTCCTTGAGCTTGAGTGCGCCTTCCATTGCGACGGGGAAGCCCACGTGGCGGCCAAGGAAGATCACGGAGGAGGCATCCTTCATTTCGACGCCCAGTTCCTTGACCTGGGTGTCGTTGTCGAGGACCTTCTGGATCTTTGCGGGCATGTTCTGCAGCTCGGCAAGGATCGAAGCAATTTCGTCCTTGTACTTGTTGCCGCGCAGCTGTGCCAGGTACAGGCCAAGCAGGTATGCTGCGGTGATCTGTGCCAGGAATGCCTTGGTGGATGCCACTGCGATTTCGGGGCCTGCGTGGGTGTACAGCGCAGCGTCGGATTCGCGGGGCAGGGTCGAGCCGTGGGTGTTGCAGATGGAGATAACCTTTGCACCCTGTTCGCGTGCGTGGCGCACTGCCATCAGGGTGTCCATGGTTTCGCCGGACTGCGAGAGTGCCACGATGAGGGTCTTCTCGTTCACGATGGGGTCGCGGTAGCGGAACTCATGTGCGAGCTCAACCTCGGTGGGGATGCGGCACCAGTGCTCGATGGCGTAGCGTGCCACCTGGCCTGCGTATGCTGCGGTACCACATGCGACGACGATGATCTTGTCGATGGTGCGCAGCACCGAGTCGTCAATGTTCAGTTCGTCGAGGGTGAGGTTGCCGTTTTCGTCGAGGCGGCCCATGAGGGTCTGCTCAACTGCGGTGGGCTGCTCGTGGATTTCCTTCTCCATGAAGGAGTTGAAGCCGCCCTTTTCAGCTGCTGCGGCGTCCCATTCGATGTGGAAGGGCTTGCCCTCTGCGGGGTTGCCTTCGAAGTCGATGATGGAGTAGTCGCTGCCGGTGATGGTCACGATCTGGTCCTGACCCATTTCGACGGCTTCCTTGGTGTAGTCAATGAACGCGGAGACGTCAGAGCCGAGGAAGTTCTCGTTCTCGCCCAGGCCGATGACCAGCGGGGAGTTGCGGCGGGTTGCCACAACGCGGTCCGGGTGGTCGGCGTGGATAGCCAGGATGGTAAATGCACCTTCGAGGCGGTTGGATGCGACGCGTACTGCCTCGGTGAGGTCACCGGTACCGAGCTTGTTGTAGATGCTTGCAATGGTCGCTGCAGCTACCTCGGTGTCGGTCTGAGATGCGAACTCTACGCCTTCGGCGAGCAGTTCGGCACGCAGTTCGGCGAAGTTTTCGATAATACCGTTGTGAACGACGGCGAGGCGGCCGTTGTCGACAACGTGGGGGTGAGCGTTGTTGTCAGTGGGTCCACCGTGGGTAGCCCAACGGGTGTGACCGATACCAATCTGGGAGTCCGGCAGGGGGTGTTCCTTAACCTCGTTCTCAAGGTTCAGGAGCTTGCCTGCCTTCTTACGGAATACGATGCCGTCGGGGCTTACAACTGCCACGCCAGCAGAGTCATAGCCGCGGTATTCCTGGCGGCGCAGACCTTCGAGGACCACATCGTATGCGTTGTGATCAAACTTGTTACCGTCCGGAGCAGTGTCCAGACCTACATATCCTACGATTCCACACATGCTATAAGTTTATCCCACAAGTATCCAGATATGCGCACGGTGAAATACCGTTATACGTCACGTTTATTGTGGCTTTCCTAGCTTTATTGGGTTTTGTCCTTTTCTTCTCATAAATTTATTTCTTCAAACAAACCGTGAGGGCGGGTATTTTCCCCGCGGGCTGAAAGTTCGTACACTTAGATAAATGAGCACCGCACCGTATTTTTCTAGCGATGACCGCTTCATGCATCTAGACCGTTCCCGTTGGTCGCACCTAGCCGATGAGATTGCTGTTCCCCTCAGCGCTGAGGAAATTGAGTCTCTTCGAGGCCTGGGTGAAACTGTCGACCTTGAAGAGGTGCAGCGTATTTATCTGCCGGTTTCTCGTCTTCTGAATCTGTATGTGACTGCTGCTTCTTCACTGAACCATATGACGAATGATTTTCTACATGTGTCTCAGCGGCGTGTCCCGTTCATTATTGGTGTGGCGGGCTCTGTTGCTGTGGGTAAGTCGACCACGGCGCGTATTTTGCAGGCTCTTTTGAGTCGCTGGCCGTCTACTCCTAATGTTCAGCTAGTGACGACGGATGGTTTCTTGTACCCGAACGCGGAGCTTCAGCGTCGCGGCATTATGCACCGTAAGGGTTTCCCGGAGTCTTATGATCGCCGTGCTCTGTTGAATTTTGTGTCGCAGGTGAAGTCCGGTGCTGAGCGTGTGGTGGCGCCGAAGTATTCGCACCTGTATTACGACATCATGCCGGATGAGCATATTGAGGTCACGGCACCGGATGTGCTGATTCTTGAGGGTTTGAATGTTTTGGCGCCTTCTCAGGCTGAGGGGCCGGAGACTTCTGATCTGACGCTGAGTGATTTCTTTGATTTCTCTATTTATGTGGATGCCCGCACTGAAGATATTGAGCGCTGGTATGTGAATCGTTTCTTGACTCTGCGTTCTTCGGCTTTTGCGAATCCGGAGTCGTATTTCAAGCGTTATGCGGAGCTGAGCGATGAGCAGGCGGTTGAGGTTGCGACCGGCATTTGGAAGAGCGTGAATGAGCCGAATCTGTTGCAGAATGTTTTGCCTACTCGTGCTCGTGCGCATTTGATTCTGCAGAAGGGCGCCGAGCATACCGTGGAGCAGGTTCTTCTGCGTAAGAACTAGAGGTTCTTTAGGTTTTTATCGTTCGTGTGCGGCTTTTAGTTGCCTGTGTAGCGCGTTTGTGGTGCATTCTAGTAGAAGGCGCCGGAGGCTCCACTCCCTCGCGGGGTGGGTTTAGGCTTCTGGCGCTTTTTGTTTGCATCTACGCCATGATGAGGAGTTATTGTGAAGTCTCTGCACCGTACGTCTACCGCTCAGGAGTCTCTTAATAGTTCTGCGCTGAACCGCCGCACTCTCTTGGGTGCCGCTTTGGGGGTTGGCGGTACCGCCTTGTTGGCGGCTTGTGGCTCGCAGGGTCAGGGTGCGTCTTCTTCATCTTCTGCTGCGAGTGCTTCTGAGTCTGCGGCGGCTTCGGCGGCTTCTTCTAGCGCCTCTTCCGCTGCGTCGGCATCTTCTGCCGCGCCCTCCCCTGTTGCTTCTGCTACCAGTGCTTCTGCAAGTGCTTCGGCTTCTGCGAGCGTGTCTTCTTCCCCGTTGGCGCTTGCTCAGCCGAGTGTTGAGTCTCAGCCGGATTCTTTGCGTTGCCTCGTGAATAAGATGCGTCCCTTTGCGCAGCAGGATTGGGAGCCGAATGACCTGGTGGAGTTCTACGGTCATCAATTGCGCGCTGAGGCGGCTAAGGCAGCGGATACGATGATTGATGCGGCTGCTACTGATGGCGTGACTCTGCTTGTTTCTAGCGCGTATCGTTCGTATGCGGTGCAGCAGCAGACCTATCAGTATTGGGTTTCGGTGAACGGTCAACAGGTGGCGGACCAGTTATCGGCTCGTCCCGGCTATTCGGAGCATCAGACGGGCTTGGCGATTGATTTTGCTTCTCCTGAGGGTTGCCGTTTGGAGGAGTGTTATCGCGATACGCTGGCTGGTCAGTGGTTGGCGAAGAACGCTCCGCGTTACGGATATATTTTGCGCTTCCCTGATGGTCGTCAATCGGTGACCGGTTATCGTTTTGAGCCGTGGCATTACCGCTATGTGGGTGTGCAGATTGCCCAGGAGTATGTGTCTTCGGGTGCGAAGACTTTTGAGGAGTTTATCGGTACGGGTGCGGCACCCGATTATGCAAGTGCGAGCTAGGGTCGAGGCTAATCTTTCGGCTTTGGTCGGTGCGCCAAGTGGTGATGTGTATCGTCTTTCAAGCTTCCGTACCGGAGATAAATAGGCACAGTAGATGCATATTTTTTCGCATACACACCCCGTAAATCCGCGGTTTTTCGCAGGTTTTAGAGATTTTTGCTCAGGTTCATGTGAGCTAGACTTTAAGTATCGGGCGCCATAGGACCACTGTGAAGAAAAACACATGCTTTACAATGAAAATTTTCTCAGAATATGGCATTTTCTGAGGTGAAAAGGCGCTATTCTATATCTCATGCTTAAGGGTTTTAAAGATTTTCTGATCCGCGGTAACGTCATCGACCTCGCAGTTGGTCTGATTATGGGTACCGCCTTCACCGCTGTGGTGACCTCGCTTGTCCAGGCCGTCCTGATGCCGGCTATCTCCATGCTGGTTGGCTCCCCCAACTTCGACGAGTTCCTGGTCTTCGGCCAGATCAAGGTTGGCGTGTTCCTAACCGCTATTGTCAACTTCATCCTGATTGCAGCTGCTGTCTACTTCGCAGTTGTTGTGCCCACTCAGAAGCTGACTGAACTCGCACTGGCTAAGAAGAAGGCTGAAGACGAGGCTGCTGAAGAAGAGGAAGAGACCGAGCTTGACCTCCTGAAGGAGATCCGCGACGCTCTGGCAAAGAAGTAATTTCTCTGCTCTCTACCACTAATTTTTTAGACCCCCGTATCCCCTGTGGATACGGGGGTTTTCCGTATCCTCGTCCCCCCCCCCCTCCCCCGCCCAAGATAACGAAGAAGGGCTGGGAAGGTAACACCTTCCCAGCCCTTCTCTATCCTCCACTGCGGTCTTCGCACCGGAAGAATACGTTTAGAGTGCCAGTTCCTTAGCTACAACGTCAGCCAGCTGCTGAGCAACCTCATCAGCCTGCTCCTGGGTTGCAGCTTCAACCATGACGCGAACCAGAGGCTCGGTGCCGGATGCACGCAGCAGCACGCGGCCGCTCTCACCCAGTACACCTTCAGCCTCGCTCACAGCGGTAGCGAGCGCCTCATTGGTCTTCACAGCCGCACGGTCAACGCCCTTGACGTTAATCAGGCGCTGCGGGGTGGGCTGCATACGGGATGCCAGCTCCGAGAGGGTCTGACCGCTACGAGCCACCTCTGCAGCCAGCTGGATGCCGGTCAGAACGCCGTCACCGGTGGTTGCGTAGTCGCTCATGATAACGTGGCCGGACTGCTCGCCGCCAAGGTTGTAGCCGTGCTCGCGCATGGACTCGAGGACGTAACGGTCGCCCACAGCAGTACGGCCCAGGGTAATACCGTGCTCGCGCAGGTACAGTTCCAGACCCAGGCTGCTCATCACGGTTGCGACGAGAGTGTCCTTTGCGAGCTTACCTTCGCGCTTAGCGGCAACAGCCAGGATAGCCATGATCTGGTCGCCGTCTACCAGGTTGCCCTTTTCGTCAACTGCCTGGCAACGGTCGGAGTCGCCGTCGTGGGCGATGCCGAGGTCCGCGCCGTGCTCAACGACAGCCGCCTGCAGCTTCTCGGGGTGGGTGGAGCCCACACCGTCGTTGATGTTGGTGCCGTTGGGCTCTACAGCCAGTGCGATGACCTCTGCACCCAGTGCCTCGAAGGTTGCCGGGGACGCCGCGTAGGCTGCACCGTTTGCGCAGTCCAGAACAATCTTCATGCCGTCGAGGGGCTTGCCTTCGGGCAGGGTGGAGACCAGGTGCTTCACGTAAGCCTCGGTACCGTTCTCCAGGGGCTTGACGGTACCCACAGCACCACCGGTCGGGTAGCTGAAGGACTTCTCGCGGTAAACGCGCTCAATAGCGTCCTCAACGGAGTCTTCCAGCTTCTGGCCGCCACGAGCCAGGAACTTAATACCGTTGTCCGCTGCGGGGTTGTGCGATGCAGAAATCATCACGCCAAAGTCAGCACCGGTGTGTGCCACCAGGTAAGCTGCTGCGGGGGTGGGGACAATGCCGGCATCCAGCACGTCAACACCTGCGCTAGCGAAGCCAGCCTTCATCGCAGAGACAATAAAGTCTGCAGAGGATCGGGAGTCATTTGCAATCACGGCACGGGGGCGTACGCCCTCTTCTACCGTGTCAAAGCCCAGAACAATAGAAGCCGCCTGCGCGAGCTCCATAGCCAGGGCGGGAGTAATTACATCGTTTGCCAGACCGCGTACGCCGTCGGTTCCAAAAAGTCGTTCAGTCACCCTTTTATTTTACGTTGTGCGTAACTCTGCTTAGGCGCATACACCGTAAATTCTTCATAATCAGAAAGTGATTTTCAGCGGCTACATATCTGCTTCATAGCTAATATTTCTGCAGACGCGCAAAGGTGCCTGCTCTCCGTTCCCGGGGTTGGGAAAAGAGAGACAGGCACCTTCATAATGCAAGCTATTTGGCGGCTCTATCGCCGTAGGGTTGAGTTTTTATTCTCCCCTATTTATCCACGCTTACTTGACGACGGGGAAGCCGTCGGGGGAGTCACCGGACTCGTCCTCGAAGACGTGTGATGCGGAGCGAACGATCAGCGAGTCGAGCTCGCCCACGACTGCCTCGTCCTTGGAGGGGTAGTCGAACTGGGAGAGCACGTAACGCATTGCTTCCAGACGTGCGCGCTTCTTGTCGTTGGACTTGATAACGGTCCAGGGGGCGTCACCGGTGTGGGTGTAGAAGAACATTGCTTCCTTTGCCGCGGTGTAGTCGTCCCACTTGTCCAGAGATGCCAGGTCGGTGGGGGAAAGCTTCCACTGGCGGACCGGGTCGGTACGGCGGGAGGTGAAGCGTGCGAGCTGCTCTTCGCGGGTGACGGAGAACCAGAACTTGATGATATGGATACCGGAGTTCACCAGCATGCGCTCCAGGTCCGGAACTTCGCGCATGAACTCGAAGTACTGTGCCTGGGTGCAGTAGCCCATAACGCGCTCAACGCCGGCACGGTTGTACCAGGAGCGGTCCATCAGGACGATTTCGCCGCCGGAGGGCAGGTGCTTGATGTAGCGCTGGAAGTACCACTGGGTCTGCTCGATGTCGGTCGGCTTCTCCAGTGCCACAACGCGAGCGCCACGGGGGTTCAGGTGCTCGGTGAAGCGCTTGATGGAGCCGCCCTTACCTGCTGCGTCACGGCCTTCGAAGATGATGAGAATCTTCTGACCGGTGGACTTAGCCCAGAGCTGCAGCTTCAGCAGCTCAATCTGCAGGGCGCGCTTTTCCTTCTCGTATGCCTTACGGCTGAGCTTGGTGTCGTAGGGGTAACCCTTCTTCCATGCCTGCGAGGTTTCGTCGTCCTTCTTGTCCTTGCCGAGGGCGCGGGTGAGGGAAGCCATTTCGTCCAGCTCTGCCGAGTAGTCTTCAACGACGGAGGTACGGCGTGCCTGGGGCTTCAGGGCTTCCTTGATGGCTTGTTTCTTCTCAGAACCGGTGTGTGCGTGTGCGCCTCCAGCGGCGTGCTGGTGGGCTTCAGTCTGAGGAGCCTCCACTGCCTTCTCTTCGGGCTGGGTGGAGGGATTCTGCTCTGCCATGAGTACTCTTTTCTTCCTGTCTGCTTTGACTCTTTAACTCTACCGGTGTGCTCTTCGATGAACAAACGTAACAGTTATATGCACCCTATAACCTTGTAACGCTCACGGTGAGTAGATACGCAAAACGCCCCGACTCTCCCGAAGGAGAAGCGGGGCGTAACGCTTCGTGAAAACCAGCGATTAACGCTTGGAGAACTGCGAAGCCTTGCGTGCCTTCTTAAGACCAGCCTTCTTACGCTCGATGACGCGTGCGTCACGGGTCAGGTAACCAGCCTTCTTCAGTGCGGGGCGGTTGTTCTCGCGGTCAATCTCGTTCAGTGCACGAGCGATACCCAGGCGCAGAGCACCTGCCTGACCGGAGGGGCCACCACCGTTGATGCGTGCGATGACGTCGTATGCACCCTCGAGCTCCAGGAGCTTGAAGGGCTGGTTGACGTCCTGCTGGTGCAGCTTGTTGGGGAAGTAGTCTTCCAGGCTACGACCGTTGATGGTCCAGTTACCGGAACCGGGCACAACGCGAACGCGTGCCACTGCTTCCTTGCGGCGACCAACTGCTGCGCCTGCAACGGTCAGTGCCGGACGTGCTGCCTTAGCCGCTGCGGGGGCAGCGGACTCCGAGGTGTAGCTGGTCAGCTCTTCCTCGACTACGATCTGCTCTTCGTTCTGAGCCACGATTTCTCCTATTGTTTCTTCGTAGGCCCGAATTACTGGGCGACCTGGTTGAATTCGTAGGTCTTGGGCTGCTGTGCCGCGTGCGGGTGCTCGGGGCCAGCGTAGACCTTCAGCTTCTTGAGCTGCTGTGCAGCAAGCTTGTTCTTGGGCAGCATGCCCTTAACAGCCTTCTCAACCGCGCGAACGGGGTTGGTCTCAAGCAGCTCTGCGTAGTTCACGGACTTCAGACCGCCGGGGTAACCCGAGTGGCGGTATGCACGCTTCTGCTCGAGCTTTGCACCGGTCAGGGCGACCTTCTCAGCGTTCACGATGATAACGAAGTCACCGGTGTCAACGTGGGGAGCAAAAGTCGGCTTGTGCTTACCGCGCAGCAGGATAGCGGTCTGGCTTGCGAGGCGGCCGAGAACAACGTCGGTGGCGTCAATGACGTGCCACTGGCGCTCGACTTCGCCGGGCTTGGGAGTATAAGTGCGCAAAATATTGGCCTTTGTCTCGAAATGTACATACGGCGCTTAGTTGGGTATCGCGCCTTTTACTTACGTGCATGACGAACACCCGGGTGAGGACCGAGCTGCCGCCCGTTCTGCCCGTACTCTATACCGCCTTAACGTCCTGCAACTAGACAGCGATTTAGAGCGCGCTCGGGTAGAACACGCACAACATATCAAGACTATACAGGACGTCGAGTGCTTAATCCACCGCCAAAGCCTTAAAAATAGGGCTTTTTTGTCTTAAACACATTTTTAAATTCCATCCGTGTAATTCACCCTCGACGATTGCGCTCCTCCGTTGAGCCCCTCATCACTTCCGGCGTGTGACGGCGCTCAATATACACAGGGCGTTAAGCACTCTGTGCCTCGTGGTCTTCGCGCTTTGCTCGAGCACGCTCCGCCTGCACACCGTAGAGCTCCGATGCAGGGTAGTAAATCTCAGCCAGGGCGAGCGCATGCGGAGGTGCCAAAGTCAGCGAAGCCTCGCGTCCCGGGTTCTCAATCCGTTCACGCAGCCAGGCGGCGTCTCGCTTACCCGTACCGTAGAGCACCAGCGCACCCACGAGCGAACGCACCATGTGATGGCAGAAGGCGTCAGCCACCACGCGCACCTCAATCAGCCCGTTTTCAGTGCGGGTAACAGTGCGGGTAAAGCTGAGTTCCCGCAGTTCGCGAATCGTAGTCGCCCCTTCGCGCGGCTTGCAGAAGGAGAGGAAATCGCGCAGGCCGAGTAGCTGCTGTGCCGATTCGTTCAGATCAGCACAATCCAGGTGCTCGGGTACCGCCCAGGTGTAGGTACGGTGAAGGGGGTTAAGACCGTCCGCTGCACCATCTGCGATGCGGTAAACATAGCGGCGGCCGGTAGCTGAGAAGCGCGCATCAAAATCGAACGGCACTTCGCTCACGCGATGAATCTGAATAGCGCCCTGCAAAATGCCGCGAACGTTCTTCGGAAGGTTGAGTTGTTCTTCCGCATCGTAAAGGCAGCGTTGCAGAGCCCCGGTGAGGCGGCGCCCCAGGGCAGCCGTCGGGTCATCTTCCCCCGTTCGCCCCTGCAGGCGAGTCCAGTCCTCATCACTCAGATCGCAGTGCAAGGTTTGGGCTTCTGCGTGGACTCCCGCATCCGTTCGACCCGCAACCACCACACGGTGAGGCGCCCGCAGAATCAGCTCGAGGGCGTTCTCGATAACTCCCTGCACGGTGACCAGGTTCGGCTGGGCTGCCCACCCGCTGAAAAGAGAACCGTCGTAAGCACAATCAATTCGCACGCGGTGCGTAGCGGTGAAGGGCTGCTCTTCGTAATTCTCTAAAGAAGTAGCGTTATGCATTGGTGTGCCTTTCAGCGGTAAAGGACGATTGAAGACTACGGGCCGGCTCTTGGATAGCGAATGCGCAAAGAACCGTGTCCTCTTAAGTATGCAGATACACCAATCCGCCGCCCACAATAGTGGACGGCGGATTGACATATTTTAGGTTTAGCCTAAATCAGCTGAGATCCGTATTACTCGGAAACCTTCTGTGCTGCTGCGCCACCTGCGGGGGCGTAACCTGCAGCCTCTGCCGACTCAGCGGAGTCGAACCAGATTTCAGCCTTGGTGCTGGTGTACCAGCGGGAACCGGGCACGTGGTACTTCATGGAATCGGCGTTACCCTTAACCTCGAAGCCCTCGGGAGCCTCGCCGGACTCCAGGGGTGCGTGGGAACCTGCGGGCAGGCCCTCAGCTGCTTCAGCCTTGGGAGCCTCAGCTGCCTTCTCAGCAACCTTGGTTGCCTCAGCAACTGCACCCTGGGTTGCAACGGGCTCCATGACGAGCTCGATGACTGCCATGGGAGCGTTGTCACCCTTGCGGTTACCGATCTTGATGATGCGGGTGTAACCACCGGGGCGCTCTGCCATTGCCGGAGCAATAACGGTGAAGAGCTCGTGCACGACGGACTTGTCGGTGATGGAACGCAGCACGCGACGGCGAGCAGCCAGGTCGCCCTTCTTACCGAAGGTGATGAAGCGCTCTGCCACCGGACGCAGGCGCTTTGCCTTGGTCAGGGTGGTGGTGATGCGCTTGTGCTGGAACAGCTGCGCCGACAGGTTGTTGAGCATGTGGCGCTCGTGGGTCGGGGAACCGCCGAGGCGGGGACCCTTAGTGGGAGTAGGCATAGTTAAATCTCCATAGTTGCGTTCCCTAACGCCCCAGCAGCGGAGCCTCTTAGGGAATCAAGTTTGACTGATCCCGGTGGAACCGGGTGAACTATTCGGTCGAAATTATTCGCCGGAACCGTCTTCGTCATCAAGCGGGCGTGCAGCAGGCTCGAAACCGGGAGGGGAGTCCTTCAGAGACAGGCCGAGCTCGGTGAGCTTTGCCTTGACCTCGTCAATGGACTTAGCACCGAAGTTACGGATGTCCATCAGGTCAGCTTCACTGCGGGTCACGAGCTCACCCACGGTGTGGATGCCCTCGCGCTTGAGGCAGTTGTAGGAGCGGACGGACATGTTCAGGTCCTCGATCGGCAGTGCCAGATCAGCGGCCATGGACTCGTCGGCGGGCGACGGGCCAACTTCGATACCCTCAGCTGCAATGTTCAGCTCACGTGCCAGGCCGAAGAGCTCGACCAGGGTGCTGCCTGCAGAAGCAACAGCGTCACGCGGTGCGATGGCTTCCTTGGTTTCGACGTCCAGGGTCAGGCTGTCGAAGTCGGTGCGCTGCTCAACACGGGTCGCGTTCACGCTGAAGGTAACCTTCAGAACCGGGGAGTAGATGGAGTCAACCGGGATACGGCCAATCTCGCCATCGCCGACCTTGTTCTGAGCTGCAGTCACGTAGCCGCGACCGCGCTCGATAACCAGCTCAGCGTTGAAGTTTGCCGAGGCGTTCAGGGTTGCCAGGTGCAGTTCCGGGTTGTGGATCTCCACGCCAGCGGGAACCTCGATGTCGCCTGCGGTCAGTTCACCTTCGCCCTGCTTGCGCAGGTAGGCCACGACAGGCTCGTCGTTCTCAGAAGAGATGGAGAGCTTCTTGATGTTCAAGATGATCTCAGTGACGTCCTCGGTCACGCCGGGAACGGTGCTGAACTCGTGCAGTACGCCATCAATGCGGACGCTGGTAACAGCGGCGCCGGGGATGGAGGACAGCAGAGTACGGCGGAGGGAGTTACCCATGGTGTAGCCGAAACCGGGCTCCAGAGGCTCGATGGTGAAGCGCGAGCGGTTGGGCGCTACGACCTCTTCAGTCAGAGTGGGGCGCTGTGCAATAAGCACTTTGTTTCCTTTCGGTGAGCTCCGCTATATGAGCCCACAGGTTGGGGAAAACATATCTTAGGAAGCAGACGGGTGTCTGTACTCTCCGGGTACAGCTCCGTGGAGCGTACCCGTCGAGGGATTAGGTCAGGGACCTAATTAGACGCGGCGGCGCTTCGGGGGACGGCAACCGTTGTGTGCAACGGGGGTAACGTCCTGAATCGAACCGACCTCGAGGCCTGCAGCCTGCAGGGAGCGGATTGCGGTTTCGCGACCGGAACCGGGGCCCTTGACGAACACGTCAACCTTGCGGACGCCGTGCTCCTTGGCGCGGTTTGCAGCAGCCTCAGCAGCCAGCTGTGCGGCGTAGGGGGTGGACTTACGGGAGCCCTTGAAGCCCATGTCGCCAGCGGAGGACCAGGAGATCACTGCACCGGTGGGATCGGTGATGGAGACGATGGTGTTGTTGAAGGTCGACTTGATGTGAGCCTGACCAGCAACGATGTTCTTGCTAACCTTGCGGCGGTTGGTCTTACGAGCTGCCGCAGCGCGAGTCTTGGGAGGCATTTTTGATTCTCCTACAAAGGTTTTCTAATACGTTGGTCGGATAGAGATATCCAACAGAGCAACGTTGCTTACTTCTTCTTACCTGCGACGGTACGCTTCGGACCCTTGCGGGTACGTGCGTTAGTCTTGGTGCGCTGACCGTGAACCGGCAGGCCGCGGCGGTGGCGCAGGCCCTGGTAGGAACCGATTTCAACCTTACGGCGGATGTCAGCTGCAACCTCGCGGCGAAGATCACCTTCAACCTTGTAGTTGCCTTCGATGAAGTCACGAAGTGCCACGAGCTCCTGGTCGGTCAGGTCCTTGACGCGGGTGTCAGGGTTGACGCCGGTAGCAGCGAGGGTTTCGTGTGCACGGGTCTTGCCCACGCCGTAGATGTAAGTGAGAGCAACTTCCACGCGCTTTTCGCGGGGAATATCAACTCCAGCGAGACGTGCCATACTGGCTTCTCCTTGTTGTTTTCCAGAGGTCTATAGCATCACTGCCCGAGTTATTCTGGCTCGGTCCCCGGCCTCTGAGTCCGGAGGTATCCGAAGGCGCCTCTTGGGGCGTTGCTTCGGAGCGGTGCCTATGACAATTCCACCCTCTTATAGGGCGGCTATGAAGTCAGCTGCTAGGGATTAGCCCTGGCGCTGCTTGTGGCGCGGGTTTTCGCAGATCACCATGACCACACCGTGACGGCGGATCACCTTGCACTTATCGCAGATCGGCTTAACGCTCGGCTTGACCTTCATCGCATTCCTTTTGATTGCAACTTGATTACTGGCGAGATAAGAGGTTCCCTCACTTACGTTGGGGAACTGCGTTATCCCTTTGAACACGATTTAAACGCCGCCAGAGGCGACGTTTATCTCGGGTTTACTTGTAACGGTAGACGATACGACCTCGGGAAAGGTCGTAGGGGCTCAGTTCCACTACTACTCGGTCCTCAGGCAGGATGCGAATGTAGTGCTGACGCATCTTGCCCGAGATGTGTGCGAGAACCTTGTGGCCGTTATCCAGCTCAACACGGAACATCGCGTTGGGCAGAGCTTCAACCACAGAGCCTTCAATCTCGATGACGCCGTCTTTCTTAGCCATATCCTCCGCTAACGTCGGTGCCCGTCGCAGGTGCGGCGGGCAAATGTATCTTCTGTTTGTGAGCTCACCGCGGTGAGGTGCTGGGGCGTTTTAAGGCGCACTTAACACTGGCACAAACAACCAACTGTTAACTCTACGGCAAAGACCCTGGAAAAACAACCGTGATTTTTATGACATCAGGCACTTAAGGTTTAAAAGGAAGAAGCCCCTCCCCCACGCTCCAGAAAGCCTTGAGGATTTCCATCCGCAGGAAAGGGGCACCGCTTATCGGTCAAAGCTCAGCTACTTAGTCTTCCTTAGCGGCAAGCTGACCGCATGCACCATCAATATCTGAGCCTCGAGTATCACGAATAGTCGTCGGAATACCGTGGGCACGCAGACGCTCCACAAAGTTCTGCTCAACGCCCTTACGGGATGCCGTCCACTTCGAACCCGGGGTCGGGTTCAGCGGAATCGGGTTCACGTGCACCCAACCACGGCCGCGCTGCGCCAGCTTCTTACCGAGCAGATCCGCACGCCAGCCCTGATCGTTAATATCGCGAATCAGCGCGTACTCAATGGAGACGCGGCGGCCGGTCGTACGGTAGTAGTCGTACGCAGCGTCCAGAGTCTCGTCGACCTTCCAGCGCTGGTTAATCGGGATCAGCTCATCACGCAGCTCATCATCCGGAGCGTGCAGAGACAGCGCCAAAGTAATGGGCAGCTTCTCCAGCTCAAACTTACGAATACCCGGCACCAGGCCCACGGTCGACATGGTCAGACCGCGAGCAGAAATACCGAGGCCCTCGGGCGAAGGGTCAATCAGGCGGTGCACAGCACCCATGGTTGCCTTGTAGTTAGCAAGCGCCTCGCCCATACCCATGAAGACAATATTGGAAACACGCAGCGGACGAGTATCCTCAGAACCGCCTTCTGCTTCTTCCAGGCCCTTCATCTGCTTCAGGTAGCGGGCACCGGCAACGACCTGCTCCACAATTTCCGCGGTGGACAGGTTGCGAGTCAAACCCTGCTGACCGGTCGCACAGAAGGGGCAGTTCATACCGCAGCCAGCCTGCGAAGAGATGCACATGGTCACGCGGTTGTCATAACGCATGATGACAGACTCAATGAGCGCACCATCAAAGAGGCGGTGCACAACCTTCAGGGTGTCGCCACCGTCAGCCTCGAGGGTACGGACCGGGGTCAGAAGCTGAGGCATCGCCTGTGCAACCATCTGCTCGCGGTCCTTAGCCGGCAGGTCAGTCATCTCAGCGGGGTCAGTGACCAGACGCTCAAAATAGTGCTTGGACAGCTGGGATGCACGGAACGACTGGTAGCCAAGTTCCTTCAGAAATTCACGGCGGCCAGCCATGTCGAAGTCAGCGATATGCTTGGGCGGCTTCGCACGGCGCGGTGCTTTCAGGGCAATCTGGCCGGGTGCGGGGCGAACGTTCGAGATTTCAACCGGCACCTTGGTCGCAGCGGGTGCGGTTGCCTCGCCGCTATTGAGAGTTTCGCTCATGGAGCTTCTTCCTTGTGATGTGGATGCTTTCGGATGCGCTATCACGCACCGGACCGGATTCGCCGGTTTCTTCGGGTGGAGGTGGGGCAGCTAAAGGTGGATACCCCTCCCCTAGTGGTGGGACTTAGGCGGGGATCGGAACCGGGGTTACGCCAAAGCGAGCAAGTTCGCTTGCACCACCGTCTTCTGCAGTCAGGACCCAGATACCTTCGCTATGCACAGCAACGGAGTGCTCCCACTGGCAGGCATCGGAGCCGTCAACGGTTACAACGGTCCAGTCGTCGGAGAGCACCTTGGTCTCGATGGAACCAGTCACAAGCATCGGCTCAATAGCGAAAGCCATGCCGGGCTTGATCTTCGGCCCCATGTCACGCACTGCGTAGTTCAGTACGTCCGGTGCCATATGCATCTGGGAACCGATGCCGTGGCCCACGTAGTCTTCAATAATGCCGTACTTATCGCCGTATTCTTCGGTCACATATGCTTCGATGGCAAGGCCGATTTCGCCGACCTTCTTTGCGGTTGCCAGAGCGGCGATGCCGTGCCACATTGCCTCGCGAGTGACGGCGGAGAGCTCTGCGCGTGCTTCGCTCACATTGTCACCGACCAGCACAGTACGTGCCGAGTCGCCGTGCCACTGGCGGTTGGTTGCGGGGTCGATAACGTATGCGCCACCGTCGATAGAAAGGATGTCGCCGTCCTTGAGCACGTAGTCGCCGGGGATGCCGTGAACGACCTCATGGTTGACGGAGGTGCATACGGTTGCCGGGTAGTCGTAGTAGCCGTAGAAGTTGGAGGTGCCACCCAGTTCCAGCATGGTGCGTTCAAAAGCGGCGTTCACCTCTGCGGTGGTTGCGCCGGGGCGAGCTGCCGCCACTGCCGCATCGAGCGCGCGGCTGGTGATGACTCCTGCACGAGCCATCTGCTGAAGCTGTGCATTGGTTTTAATTTCGACTCGTGCCATTCTGGCTCCTTAGGTATAGGGGCGGTGCGCCCAAGCTTAGAACTCTACAGACAGCACTGTACCCCCGCAAGTCTTTGTGATGCATCATGCACCTCAAATTGCGGGGGTACAGCAGAAGATTACTTCAGAGCGTCGAGGATGCGCTCGGTGACTTCAGCAATCTCGCCGAGGCCGTTAACTTCCTTGACGATGCCGCGTTCGCGGTAGATTGCGATCAGCGGTGCGGTCTCTTCTTCGTAGACCTTCAGGCGGTGACGAATGACCTCTTCGTTGTCATCGGTACGACCCTGCTCTGCTGCGCGGTTGAGCAGACGCTCAACGAGTTCGTCGTTGTCTGCAACCAGCAGGAGAACTCGATCGATCTTCTCACCCTTGGCTTCGAGGATGGAGTCTAGCTCGTGCACCTGGGAGGTGTTGCGGGGGTAGCCGTCGAGCAGGAAGCCGTTGACGACGTCGCTTTCCTCCAGACGTGCGCGCACCATGTTGTTGGTGACAGAGTCGGGAACCAGGTTGCCGGAGTCGATGTACGACTTCGCTTCCTTGCCCAGCTCGGTCTCTTCCTTGATGTTCTTACGGAAGATATCACCGGTGGAAATCGCGGGAATCTTCAGCGCTTCAGCGATCTTGACGGCCTGGGTGCCCTTACCTGCACCGGGAGGGCCGACGATGAGCAGACGGTTCATCGGAGCAGTCCTTCGTAGTTTCGTTGTTGGAGCTGAGCGTTGATCTGCTTGAGAGTATCAAGACCAACACCCACCACGATCAGCAGCGAGGCGCCGCCGAACGGGAAATTCTGGTTTGCGTTGAATAGGATAAGCGCTACCAGGGGAATCATGGAAATTACACCCAGGTAAAGTGCGCCAGGCAACGTAATTCGGTTGAGTACGTAGCTGAGGTAACGCGCGGTGGGCTTACCCGCACGGATGCCGGGAATGAAGCCACCGTACTTCTTCATATTGTCCGCTACTTCTACCGGGTCGAAGGTGACCGCCACGTAGAAGTACGCGAAGCCAATAATCATGAAGAAGTAGAGAGCAATGTACAGCGGGTGATCGCCGCGCACCAGGTATGCGTTAATCCAGTTGACCCAGTCCGGCGGGGTGGAGCCGTCGGTGGGGGTGTTGAACTGGGCAATCAGGCCGGGCAGGGTCAGCAGGGAGGACGCGAAGATCAGCGGGATCACGCCGGCCATGTTGACCTTCAGCGGGATGTAGGTGCTGGTGCCGCCAATGGTGCGTCGACCAATCATGCGCTTTGCATACTGCACGGGGATACGGCGAACGGACTGTTCCACGTAGACCACGGCAAGCATGACCAGCAGGCCAATACCGCAGACAGCCGCGAAGATACCCCAACCGTGGGTGCGCTGGATGGAGCCCAGAGCGCTCGGGAAGGAGGAAGCGATGGAGGTGAAGATCAGCAGGGACATACCGTTGCCGACGCCACGCTCGGTAATCTGCTCACCCATCCACATGATGACGGTGGTACCTGCACACAGGGTGACGATAATCAGCAGGATGTGCAGTACGTCGTCCTGGGGGATGATGCCCGGGCAGTTACCCAGCAGAACGCCAGAGCGTGCCATCGAGACGATGGTGGTTGCATTCAGCAGAGCAAGAGCGATGGTCAGGTAGCGGGTGTACTGGGTGAGCTTTGCCTGACCCTGCGCGCCCTCATCGTGCAGCTCCTGGAATCGCGGGATGACCACGCGTAGCAGCTGGATGATAATGGACGCGGTAATGTACGGCATCACGCCGAGGGCAAAGATCGAAAGCTGCAGCAGTGCGCCACCACTGAAGAGGTTGACGATATCGTAGACGCCACCGCTTGTAACATTGGCGTTCAGACACTGCTGTACATTTCCGTAGGAAACGCCTGGCGCGGGGATGAAAGTGCCCACGCGGTACAGCACAATCATTGCCAGGGTAAACAGCAGCTTACGCCGCAAATCGGCGGTCTTGACGACTCGCCCGAATGCGCTCAGCACATGTCCTCCTGTAAGTCTATGGGGCGCCCATCCCTCTCAAAGAGTTTTAGGGCGCAGTAAACACATCTTCCAGTCTATCGTGTTTGGAGCGGGTAACGATAACTCCCTAGCAGATTATGTAGCTTTTATATTCTCTTAGCGTGATTTTTGAACGCCAAATGTGGCGCACACCAAGCGTTCAAATATACGAATACAGGAATATATCCCGTTGTGAGTCTTTCCGAGCAGCAAAAAGCCCCCGCCGTACAGTGTACGGACGGGGGCTTTCTCGTCTTGAAGACTACTTAACGGTTACAGAACCGCCAGCGGCCTCGATCTTCTCAATAGCGGAAGCCGATGCCTTGTCAACAACAACGTTCACCTTGACGGAGATTTCGCCGTTGCCCAGAACCTTCACGAGCTCGTTCTTGCGAACGGCACCCTTAGCAACCAGTGCCTCGACGGTGACGTCGCCACCGTTGGGGAACAGTTCCTGGATGCGGTCCAGGTTAACAACCTGGTACTCGGTGCGGAAGGGGTTCTTGAAGCCGCGCAGCTTCGGCAGGCGCATGTGCAGCGGCAGCTGGCCGCCTTCGAAGCCTGCACGAACCTGGTAACGTGCCTTGGTACCCTTGGTACCGCGACCTGCGGTCTTACCCTTGGAGCCTTCACCGCGGCCAACGCGGGTCTTTGCCTTGTGGGCACCCGGTGCCGGGCGCAGATCGTGAATCTTGATAGCTTCTGCCATCTTTACTTGACCTCCTCAACCTTCACCAGGTGAGCAACGGTGTTAACCATGCCAACGGTGACGGGGTCAGCAGTGCGGACTACCTTGTTGCCGGGGCGCTTGAGGCCCAGGGAACGCAGGGTGTCGCGCATGTTCTGCTTCTGACCAACATAGGACTTGACCTGGGTGATTTCCAGCTTTGCGTCGCTGGGCTGAATACGCTTGGCCATTACTACGCACCTGCCTTTTCAGACTTGGTGTTGCGCAGGTAGCTGGGGATAACCTCATCGGTGGGCAGGCCACGGCGGGCTGCCACTGCCAGGGGCTCCTCGAGCTCCTTGAGTGCTGCAACAGTTGCGTGAACGATGTTGATCTGGTTGGAGGAACCGAGCGACTTGGACAGCACGTCGTGAATGCCTGCGCACTCGAGTACTGCACGCACGGGGCCACCTGCGATAACACCGGTACCAGCGGTTGCCGGGCGGAGCATCACAACGCCTGCAGCTGCCTCACCCTGCACACGGTGCGGGATGGTGCGGCCTTCGATGCGGGGAACGCGGAAGAAGTTCTTCTTTGCTTCCTCGACACCCTTGGAGATTGCTGCGGGAACTTCCTTAGCCTTACCGTAGCCAACGCCGACCAGGCCGTTACCGTCACCAACGACGACCAGTGCGGTGAAGCTGAAGCGACGACCACCCTTGACGACCTTGGAAACGCGGTTGATGGTCACAACGCGCTCGATGTACTTGTCCTTCTCCTCCTCGCGAGCGCGGTTGTTACGGCGCTCACCACGGCCACGACGCTCGCCGCGGTTGTTGCGGCGCTCCTCGCGCTGGTTGGAGGTCTCAGCGGTTTCAGCTACTACTGCTTCGCTCACCTGAGTTTCCTTTACGTTCTGCTCGCTCATTAGAGTGCAAGACCTCCCTCGCGTGCACCGTCAGCAACGGCTGCAACACGGCCGTGGTACTTGTTACCACCGCGGTCGAACACGACTGCCTCAACACCAGCTGCCTTGGCGCGCTCTGCTACGAGCTCACCAACGCGCTTTGCCTTAGCGGTCTTGTCCAGGTCAGCTGCACGCAGCTCTGCTTCCATGGTGGAAGCGGATGCCAGGGTTACGCCCTTGACATCGTCGATAACCTGAACGAACATGTGACGGGTCGAACGGGTGACGCACAGGCGCGGACGCGCAGCGGTACCCGAAACGTACTTGCGGATGCGAGCGTGACGACGTGCACGCTGCGCTGCCTTCGACTTGATAGCCATGTTTACTTACCAGCCTTTCCGACCTTGCGGCGGATGTGCTCACCTGCGTAGCGAACACCCTTACCCTTGTAGGGATCGGGCTTACGCAGACCACGAATGTTTGCTGCAACCTGACCAACGAGCTGCTTGTCGATACCCGACACGGTCAGCTTGTTAGCACCCTCCACTGCGAAGGTAATACCCTCGGGAGCGGTGATGTTGATCGGGTGGGAGTAGCCCAGAGCGAACTCCAGGTCGTTACCCTTCGGGGTCACACGGTAACCGGTACCAACGATTTCCAGCTTCTTTTCGTAGCCGGAGGTAACGCCGATAATCAGGTTCTGAATCAGGGTACGAGTCAGACCGTGCAGCGAGCGAGACAGGCGCTCGTCGTTCGGACGAGATACAACGATCTCGTTTTCGTTCAGAGCCACGGTGATGGGGGAAGCTACCTTGTGGGAGAGCTCGCCCTTCGGGCCCTTAACGGTAACCAGGTTGCCATCGACCTTAACCTCAACGCCGGCGGGAACCGAGATGGGGAGACGTCCAATACGTGACATTATTCTCTTCCTTTCTCTTCTAACCGACTACCAGATGTAAGCGATGACTTCGCCGCCCACGCCCTTCTTCGCAGCCTGCTTGTCAGTGAGCAGACCCGAAGAGGTGGACAGGATTGCGATGCCGAGGCCACCCAGAACCTGGGGCAGGTTGGTGGACTTTGCGTAGGTACGCAGGCCCGGCTTGGAAATACGACGCACGCCAGCGATGGAACGCTCGCGGGACGGACCGTACTTGAGGACGAGGGTCAGGGTCTTGCCGACCTTTGCATCCTCAACCTTCACGTCGGCGATGTAGCCCTCAGCCTTCAGGATCTCAGCAATGCGAGCCTTCAGCTTGGAGTAGGGCATGGATACGGTGTCGTGGTATGCGGAGTTTGCGTTACGCAAACGGGTCAGCATATCTGCGACCGGATCAGTCATAGTCATTGTGGGCTTTAGCCCTTCCTCGTTGTGGTTTCCCTACCCCGCGGTAACGGGGTCTGGACCTACAACGTAGTCGTTAGTTGGTCTTGAACGGGAAGCCCAGTGCCTTCAAGATTGCACGGCCTTCTTCGTCGGTCTTCGCGGAGGTCACCACGGTGATGTCCATACCACGCACGCGGTCGATCGAGTCCTGATCGATTTCGTGGAACATGGACTGCTCGGTCAGACCGAAGGTGTAGTTACCATTACCGTCGAACTGGCGGTCCGAGAGGCCGCGGAAGTCGCGGATTCGGGGCAGTGCCAGGGTGACGAGGCGGTCCAGGAATTCCCACATGCGGTCGCCACGCAGGGTGACGTGTGCGCCGATGGGCATACCTTCGCGCAGCTTGAACTGTGCGATGGACTTCTTAGCGCGGGTAACAATCGGCTTCTGACCGGTGATTGCGGTGAGATCGCGGATTGCGCCGTCCATGAGCTTTGCGTCGCGAGCTGCCTCGCCAACACCCATGTTTACGACGACCTTAACGATCTTCGGGGTCTGCATGACGTTCTCGTACTTGAACTCTTCCTGCAGAGCGGGAACGACGACCTCAGCGTACTTGGTCTTGAAGCGGGGGGTGATCTTGGTTTCGGTCATTAGATGTCCTTACCCGAACGCTTAGCAACGCGCACGCGAACGGTGCGCTCCTTGCCGTCACGCTCTACAGTCTCGAGGCGGAAACCAACACGGGTCGGCTTCTTGGTCTCGGGGTCAACAATCGCAACGTTAGAAACGTGGATCGGTGCCTCAACCTTCTGAATGCCGCCTGCTGCGCCGGTCAGGGGGTTAGCCTTGGTGTGCTTGGTGACGACCTTGACGCCCTCAACAATCACGCGGTTTTCCTTGGGGAGAACCTTCAGAACCTTGCCCTGCTTGCCCTTATCTGCACCGGAAATAACCTGAACCAGGTCGCCGGACTTGATCTTAGCCATGAATTAGAGCACCTCCGGAGCCAGCGAAACGATCTTCATGAACTTCTTGTCGCGAAGCTCACGACCCACGGGGCCGAAGATACGGGTACCACGGGGATCACCATCAGTGTTCTTCAGGATCACTGCGGAGTTCTCGTCGAACTTGATGTAGGAGCCGTCGGGACGACGGGTTTCCTTCTTGGTGCGGACGACGACTGCCTTGACAACGTCACCCTTCTTTACGGTACCGCCGGGGATTGCATCCTTGACGGTTGCGACAATGATGTCGCCAATGCCTGCGTAGCGACGCGAGGAACCACCGAGAACACGGATGGTCAGGATTTCCTTCGCACCAGTGTTGTCGGCGACCTTCAGTCGCGACTCCTGCTGAATCATATTTCTCCTGTCGTCTCGCCGGTTCCGACTCGCTTTAGGCGCGAGCCAGCCTTGCGGAACATTTTTACGGGATTGGTTGACGCCCCGGGCCCCAACTCTATGGAAGGGGTTAGCGGAAACGCCTGGGGCAAACCCATGCCAGAAGCATTTGGACCCGCGTGAAGCGGGCGTATCCCACCCGTAAATAGCGGCATTATGCACTGGCACGAGAAGCCCGTGGTTGTGCGGCTATTTGGATACAGCCACACAGTCTTAACACTGTACAGGAAGCAGGTATGTAGCGCAAGAGTTTGCCGACTATGATTTCAGTCTCTTCCACCCTATCTCTGGGGATAGCCGGGCTTAGAGAGCAAAAACCCCATACCCCACATCACCATCGATTGAGAAGGCCCCTTATTTGACACTTAAAGCAGGAGGCCCCTTCGTGTAGTTCCTGACGCATAAGAAACTGAAGGGGCCTCGAGAAATCTATCAAACAATGTGTCAAACAAAGAAGATAGATATTAATATTTTACTACGCTTTAATGTCCCTCCACGACAGACTTGCCGCAGTACTGGCAAGAGACCACCCCGGTCCTACTCCCCACCTCTCAGACATACGCACAGTGCTAGAGCGCGGCTAGAGCGCGGCACGCACTACGTTGATATATCAGCTGCTCTCAGTCGCTCTTCACTCATCAGCTAGGGCATATATACTTTCGCGATACCGTCACGAACGATAGGGCGAGGAGGTTCTCCCGGTCGAGTCTCTTCTGCAGCCTCGTAGTATTCGCCAGAGTTTGCATCCAGCACGTAGGGAACCTCAGCTGCGGGGTAGTCTCCTGCTTTATCGACAGCAATAACACTCCCGTCCTTCAACAGGACCTGGTGGTTAATGCGGGTGGGAGCCACCTGCACGGTGTCAATAATGGCTCGATTGAGCGTATTAATGACGGTAACAGTTCCGCCACCAGCAACTGCCGCCTCCCCCTTGCCACCGAAATCAGCAACATAGAGCAGGTGACGTTCTGCATCGAGCAAGATATCGGTGGGCATCTTTCCGAACGGAAGATAAGCGAGGTGCTCACCCTCAAAGCTCAGAACATACAGACCGCCATTCTTACCCTCGCGCCCTTGCGCAGAGACATATAGTTCACCGCGCGTCGAATCAATCTCCACACCGTGAACACCGACTGGAGTATTGGCGTCTTCCCCGCCAATTACGGGCAGCTTGCGTGCAAGCTCCCAGGTATTCATATCCACAACCCAGATTTCATCTCGCATAATATTCGGGATGTACAGGAGGCTACGGCTTTCGTCCGCTACGGGTCCTAGTAGCATGGCAGGGCCTTCCCCTTGAAGGGGGCTAACCCTACGTTCCCCCTCTGCGGTGGGTGCAGAAATCACCTGGTAGCCGCCCATTCCGGTAACGAGTACGGCACCGTTGGGTGCGACGTATAGCTCACGCGGAGTCAGCATCTCTACTTCTAGAACGAGAGAATCCCATACGCGCGATAGGTCCTTTTGGGAGTATGCGGTAACCGAGTTTGTGCGGGTTCCTCCGGTCCAGAGAAGCCCCCGTTCATTGTCTGCGGCTAACCCATAGGCAGCTTGAACCTGGAAGAGGTTTGCTAGTTCGGGGTTATTTTCCGGGATAACGGGCAGAGTAGCCGTCTGCTCAATCTGCAGGGTATCCGCGTTTATGCGAGCAATTGTGGCGCAGAGAGTGCCGTGGGTCTTTGTGTGGTTATAGCTTCCACTTACAAAAAGAACGTTCTCTTCAGGGTTGTATGCCACTTGATACTGGCCAGCAAGTCCCGCGGAACGATCCACGGAAAAACGCTTAGCATCCGGCACGTTCTTCTGCTCTTCTCCTGCGACAGGGGGAACCATAAGTATCTCCAGAGTTGTGTAGTTTGGAGGCTAGCTCACCTTATATTTTGCGGGCTTAGCATCCGGAGCTTTCTGCTGTATATCTTACGCTTTGCCCACCATTTTGAGGCTTTTCTAGTGCAGTCCATGCACTACGAAATTCATCCTCAAGAGGTCCTATATTGGCATCCGGAGCTGTTCTCCCCTCCGGCTCTGAGCGGGGCAAATTTACCCCATGAAAGCTTTACAATATAAACATAATTAGCATAAAAGACATATATCTAGAACTATCGGCATCTTCTAGAACTAAAAGACTTATATCGAGTCGACCAGAGCCATAGATTTTGTAATATTTCTTCACCTCTGACCCCCTCAAAACAGCGTTCTGAAAAAATCTGCTTAAAAATTTAGAAATTAAGGGTTGTTTTTTCAAAAATCAAGTTTTTTAGCAAAAATCGCGATTCAAGGTGCGAAAATCAGCGAGATGTACCATAATAGAAGAGACGCATGCGTCAAACAAGAGGTTCGGTCCTTATCGGACAGATTTCTTGGGTCCCTTTTTCCTCGCTAATCCGTTTGTCTAGGGACCGAACCTCGCTTTGACACTAAACCCGCACTTCGGTGCGGGTTTTCTTCGTATTTGAGGCGTTAGAATCCCGCACTTCATTCTTCAGGCTGTTAACTCGTCAAATAAGGGCGGGCGAGCGCAGAGGGTGCGCTTCACCCTTCCTCCGCTTCTCTTCCGCTCTCCCCCGCTACTACTTCTGATCCTGGTCTAGGCCTTCCGCTCGAATACAGACGTATAGGCAAAATGATAGGGGCGGTACCCATCGGTTCGATGGGTACCGCCCCTTTCAGCGCCTATCGGCAGTTTCAGAGAGTCAAGCGGGTTCTTGAATATCTAGCAGATCCCGCTCTACCTCTTTCGCTACCGCCAAGCGGTAGTATCGTGGGCTGCCGTGGGGTACGGGCTATGCCTTGCGGCGACGTGCTACCAGCACGGTTGCGCCAACGACCAGGGCAAGAACGCCGATTCCTGCAGCAACGACGACGCCCGAAGCACCGGTGTTAGCCAGCGAAGACTTCGAGGAGCTCGAAGCGGTGGAGCCGTTGTTGGAAGAGGTGACGTTCTGCGACGAAGAGCCGGAGGTCTTCGGTGCAGTGCTGTCCTTCTTCTGAGCATCAGACTTCAAAGAATCCGCGGGAGCCTTGGACTGATCCTTAGCGTTTTCCTTTACCTGTTCCTTGGAGTCTGCCGGTGCGGAAGGCGCCTCAGAGGGGTTAGTTACAGGTGCATTAGCCGATTCGGATGCCTTCGGTGCAGGTGCCTGGTTGTCAACGCTGAAGGTGTATTCTGCAGCCACACCACCGCGCACGTTATCGTTCTCGGTCAGGGAACCGGAGAGCAGGTAGATAGCAACGCTATCGCCGGTCTTCAGTTCTTCAGTCAGGTTAGAGTTTGCCACGGTGGGGCGGTCGATGGTTGCGGTGAAGTTACCGTTTTCGTCCGCCTTGATGTATGCCCAGATGCCTGCGCTATTGCCTTCAACGCCTGCGAGCTTAGGCTCTACCTTCGCAGAAATAGCGCCCTTGTTCAGCTTGACGGCGATAACGGAGCCCTTACCGTCCAGAGTCTTGAAGCCTTCACCGCGGAAGGTCAGCTTCTGGCCGTCCCAAGTCTTGGGGAAGTAGACCTTAGCGCCGTCCTTGTACTCGTGCACAACCTCATTGGAATTTGCGCTTTCGGAGGGTGCCGGGGTGCTCGGCTCGGGCTTAGCAGACTCGCTCGGAGCCGGAGTAGTCGGCTCAGGCTTAGCAGACTCGCTCGGAGCCGGAGTGGACTGTTCGCTATCCGGCAGGCTCAGCTTAGTGCCGGCAGGGTAAGTGGTAGTCACGCCAGAAGGAGTAGCAGCGACCTGGGTGGTTTCTGCCGGTGCGCAGGTCTCAGCGGTGTCTGCCTTCTTCTCTGCAACAGTTGCGGAGAGCGCTTCACCACCGCGAGGAGTGTCACCTTCAACAATGGAGCCGGAGAGCAGGAAGACCGATACCTTATCGCCACTCTTCAGATTTTCCGTCAGGTTGGAGTTCTCGGTGGTCGGGTACGGCAGTTCAGCGGTGAAGTTACCGTTTTCATCTGCCTGGATGTACGCCCAAACACCTGCGCTGTTGCCCTCAACGCCGTTGAACTTCGGCTCTTCCTTCGCGGAGATACGACCCTTGTTCAGCTTAACGGCGAGTACGGAGCCCTTCGAACCGTCCTGAGTCTTGAAACCTTCACCACGCAGCTTCAGGGTTTCACCGGTGGTCCAGTCCTTCACTGCGTAGAGCTTAGCGCCGTCGGCATAGGTCTTCACCAGCTCTTCAGAAGCAGTCTGCACTGCCGGCTTCGCGGCAGTTTCAACGGTGGTGTTGATCTTCACCATGACGCCGGGGGTAATCGGGGAATCTGCGTTGTCCTTGCCCTTAGGCTCGGTGCTAGAGGTGCGGTATTCACCGGTGGTCTTATCGATGGTGTAGTCGGTTTCGATAGCGGAAGCGCCTTCGACGCTACGTGCTACAGCGTATACGCTACCGTCTGCAGTGACCAGAACATCATTCGCACCGCTAGTTGCGCCGGTGGACACCTGAGACACAACGGTGCCGGTGCGTGCGTCAACAACGCCGACGTTGCCGGTACCGTAATCGGTCACGTACAGCAGGTCACGGGCTTCGTCGGAGGCAAGGGCGAGAGCCTGAGAGCCGAAAGGAATGGTCTTCTTGTAGGCGCCGGTTTCCAGGTCGTAGACGGTGATACCAGAGTTAGTGCCCTTACGGTCACCCTGGGAGCTGACGTAGATTTCCTTCAGAGACTTGTCGATGGTGACGTCAGAGGCGTTCAGGTCGGCTTCAGCATTGTCCTTGTGCAGCTGAATAGTCTTCTCAACCTCGTAGCTCTTGGTGTCGATTACCTTCACGGTGCCGGCACTCAAGGAGGGTACGTAGAGCTTGCCATCAGCGGAGTCCACGTGCATGTTCATTGCGATGTCAGATTCGCCCTTGGCGTCGGTGAATTCAATCTTCTTGACCAGGGCGTGCTGGGTGGTGTCGAAGACGCTAATGCCGCCGGAGCCAGATACAAAGACCTTGCCGCTGGAGGGATCGATGCGTACCTCGCGCGGGTGGTTGACCTCGCCTTCTGCGCTGCTCCAGATAATCTTGTTGGTCGCGGGATCGAAGACAGATACCTTGTTGACGCGGGTCTGGGTCACCCATACGTATCCGGTTGCTTCGTCGTAGGCAATACCGTAGGGAGATTCAATCTGCTTACCGGTCGGTGCGGTAGCGCCACGTGCGGTGAAGTCGGTGGTCGGGAACTGGTAGACAGTGGAGAGGCTCGGGGTGGATCCAACGTTCCAGGTGCCGACACCACCGGTCAGTACCGGCGGGCGGCCGGAGGGGAATGAGGTGTAGAGGGAGGAGGTTGCTGCCGAGTATGCCAGCTGGTACTGGCCGGGCAGGCCCTGGTACTGGGTAGCGCTCACTGCAATGTGGCGGCATTCCTCAGCAGAGGTCTGGGAGTTTCCTCCGGGGACGGAAGCGGAGACGTTTGCCGCAAAGGTAGCGGGAACCGCAGCGAAAGAACCTGCGACAACGGAAAGTGCGCCAGCAATGGCGAGCAGCTTACGTGAGGGCTTGGGTGAAGAAGTCATGCTGATCCTCGATGATGTGTAGTGGTACTTCTCCAAAGGTCGTGCAACCTCCGGAAGATGCGTAGCTAAGCCCCTATGGATGAAGCAAGGCTAGACTAAGCAACTATAAAGTTGATAATAAGTGCCTCGTTAGGTTATTTTCAAGCAGCTATTATCAGCGCCCACGCTTCTCACGACTCTTTTAGCCACCGTCGCTATCCTCCCTAAAGCCCCGCATACACGCTCCACAAGGGGATTTCTTCCTCCAGCTCAAGCTACGTGGCTCTTTGATAGCGTTGTCCGGTAAAAGTAACCACTTTTCTGTATGACATCTTCAAAAGTTTTATGACAAATATTTATTCGGCATTTCATGACTTCTATCGTTGATTCTGTAGCTCACAGAACTTCCCGCTGAGTTCTCCCGAATAAAGGTTAAACGCAAAGGAGCCCTCTCCTACCTAAGTAGGAGAGGGCTCCTTTTATTGCTCTAGCAGAGAGTCATTAGAGGGCTTACTTAGCCTTCTCGATGATCTCCACGATACGCCAGCGCTTGGAAGCGGACAGCGGACGGGTCTCTGCAATCAGAACGAGGTCACCGATACCAGCAGTGTTCTGCTCGTCGTGTGCCTTGATCTTGGAGCTACGGCGAACGACCTTGCCGTACAGTGCGTGCTTCACGTGGTCCTCGACCTCGACGACAACGGTCTTGTCCATCTTGTCGGAGACAACGTAGCCGCGGCGGGTCTTGCGGTAGCCGCGCTCTTCGTTCTTTACTTCACTCACTTGGACTCACCTTCAGTTGCGGGACGAATACCGAGCTCGCGCTCACGCAGCACGGTGTAGATACGTGCGATGTCGCGCTTGATAGTGCGGCGACGACCTGCGTTAGCCTGACCGGTGACTTCCTGGAAGCGGATGTTGAAGAGTTCCTTCTTCGCTTCGCTCAGCTTTGCAGCCAGCTCTTCGTTGGAGAGCTCTGCGAGCTTATCGATGCTCAGGTCCTTGGATCCTACTGCCATCTCGCTTATTCACCACCTTCGCGGCGACGCACAACACGTGCCTTCATCGGGAGCTTGTGGATTGCCAGGCGCATTGCCTCGCGAGCCACTTCTTCGGACACACCGGAGAGTTCAAACATGACTCGACCCGGCTTGACATTTGCGACCCACCACTCGGGCGAACCCTTACCGGAACCCATACGGGTTTCAGCAGGCTTCTTGGTCAGCGGACGGTCGGGATAAATGTTGATCCAGACCTTACCGCCACGCTTGATGTGACGGGTCATTGCGATACGTGCAGCCTCAATCTGGCGGTTGGTCACGTATGCGGGCGACAGGGCCTGAATGCCCCACTCACCGAAGCTAACCTCGGTGCCGCCCTTTGCGAGACCACTACGCTTGGGGTGGTGCTGCTTGCGGTACTTTACTCGACGGGGAATAAGCATTTATGCCTCACCGTTCTCTGCAGTCTTGGCCTCGACCTTTGCCGAAGCGTTCTCGTTGCGGCGCTCGCGACGAGGACCACGGTTGCCCTGGCGGCGGCGGTCACCATCGCGGCGGTTGCCACGGCGGTTGTTTGCTGCCTGCTGAGCTGCCAGCTCCTTGTCGGTCAGGTCGCCCTTGTAGATCCAGACCTTCACGCCGATGCGACCGAAGGTGGTCTTAGCCTCGAAGAAGCCGTAGTCGATGTTCGCACGCAGGGTGTGCAGGGGCACACGGCCTTCGCGGTAGAACTCGGAACGGGACATTTCAGCGCCACCCAGACGGCCGGAGCACTGGATACGGATACCCTTTGCGCCTGCACGCTGTGCGGACTGGATTGCCTTCTTCATTGCACGTCGGAATGCAACACGCGATGCGAGCTGCTCTGCGATGCTCTGTGCAACCAGCTGAGCGGAGAGGTCGGGGTTAGCAACCTCGAGGATGTTCAGCTGAATCTGCTTGTTGGTGAGCTTCTCGAGCTCGCCGCGGATGCGGTCTGCTTCTGCGCCACGGCGGCCAATCACGATACCGGGACGAGCGGTGTGGATGTCCACACGCACGCGGTCACGGGTACGCTCAATCTCGACCTTTGCAACGCCTGCGCGATCCAGGTTCTTTGCCAGCAGCTCGCGGATCTTTACGTCCTCGCGGACGAAGTCAGCGTAACGCTCGCCGGGCTTGTTGGAATCAGCGAACCACTTGGAGACGTGGTCAGTGGTGATGCCCAGTCGGAAACCGTTCGGGTGAATTTTCTGACCCATTTAGCGGTCCTCCTCCTTCTCCGGGGTAGCAACTACCACGGTGATGTGGCTGGTGCGCTTGTTGATTCGGTATGCGCGACCCTGAGCGCGGGGCTGAATGCGCTTCATGGTCGGGCCCTCGTTCACGAATGCTTCGCTGATGAACAGCTCTTCCTCGCGGAAGGGCAGACCCTGCTGGGTTGCCTTCTGACGAGCGTTAGCTACTGCCGAAGCAACGATCTTGTATACCGGTTCCGAAGCTGCCTGGGGGGCGAACTTCAGAATCGCCAGAGCCTCTTCCGCCTGCTTACCACGGATCAGGTTGACGACACGGCGGGCCTTCATAGGCGTAACGCGAACGAAACGCGCTGATGCCTTGGCTTCCATTGCCTATCTCTCTTTCGTCTATTGCCGAAAGGGAAACGTTAGCTTATCGGTATGAACCGATTAGCGACGCTTACCCTTACGGTCGTCCTTCACGTGGCTGCGGAAAGTGCGGGTCGGAGCAAACTCACCGAGCTTGTGACCAACCATCGACTCGGTGATGAACACCGGCACGTGCTTGCGACCGTCGTACACTGCGATGGTGTGACCGAGCATGTCGGGGATAATCATCGAGCGACGCGACCAAGTCTTGATTACGTTCTTGGTGCCCTTCTCGTTCTGAGCTGCAACCTTCAGGTAGAGGTGCTGATCAACGAAAGGGCCCTTCTTCAAACTACGAGGCATGTTTCAGGCTCCTTAGCGCTTCTTGCCAGTACGACGGCGACGAACGATGAGCTTGTCGCTTTCCTTGTTGGGACGGCGGGTACGACCCTCGGGCTTACCGTTGGGGTTAACCGGGTGACGACCACCGGAGGTCTTACCTTCACCACCACCGTGCGGGTGGTCAACCGGGTTCATGACCACACCACGGACGGTCGGGCGGATGCCCTTCCAGCGGTTACGGCCTGCCTTACCCCAGTTGATGTTGGACTGCTCAGCGTTGCCAACTTCACCAACGGTTGCGCGGCAGCGAACATCCACGTTGCGGATTTCGCCGGAGGGCAGACGGAGCTGACCGTACTTGCCTTCCTTAGCAACCAGCTGTACAGAAGCACCTGCGGAACGAGCCAGCTTTGCGCCGCCACCGGGGCGGAGCTCGACACAGTGAATCACGGTACCAACGGGGATGTTGCGCAGGGGCAGGTTGTTACCGGGCTTGATGTCAGCTGCGGGGCCGGACTCGACGATGTCGCCCTGAGCGAGCTTGTTCGGAGCGATGATGTAGCGCTTGGAACCATCGAAGTAGTGCAGCAGCGCGATGCGAGCGGTACGGTTGGGATCGTACTCGATGTGCGCAACGCGTGCGTTAACGCCGTCCTTGTCGTGACGACGGAAGTCGATCAGACGGTACTGGCGCTTGTGGCCGCCACCCTTGTGACGGGTGGTGATGCGGCCGGTGTTGTTACGGCCGCCGGTCTTGTGAAGCGGACGAAGCAGGGACTTTTCCGGGGTGGAGCGGGTGATCTCGGAGAAATCAGCAACGCTCGAACCGCGGCGACCCGGGGTCGTCGGCTTGTACTTACGAATACCCATTTAGATATTTCTTCCTTCGTTAAAGTGGTCTCCGCGGGGCTTATGCCTGCGGACCGCCGAAGATGTCGATGGTGCCTTCCTTGAGGGTCACAATCGCACGCTTGGTGTTCTTGCGAGCGCCCCAACCGAAACGGGTGCGCTTGCGCTTGCCCTGACGGTTGATGGTGTTGACGGAAGCAACCTTGACGTCAAAGATCTTCTCGATGGCCTGCTTGATTTCCAGCTTGTTGGAATCGGTTGCGACCTCGAAGGTGTACTTACCTTCGTCGAGCTGACCGTAGCTCTTCTCGGAAACGACGGGAGCGATGATCACGTCGTATACAGACTTGGTGGAAACGCTCATTACTTAGCGCCCTCCTTCTTCTGAGCTGCAGCAACGAATGCATCGAATGCTGCCTTGGTGAAGACCACGTCGTCAGAAACCAGCACATCGTAGGTGTTGAGCTGATCTGCGTACAGAACGTGGACGTTCTCCAGGTTACGTGCGGACAGAGCCACAACGTCCTCTGCACGAGCAATCACAAGAAGGATGTTCTTGCGCTCGGTGATAGCTGCGAATGCAGCCTTTGCAGCCTTGGTCGAGGGGGTTTCACCGGAGATGAAGTTCTCGACAACGTGGACGCGGTCGTGACGAGCGCGATCGGAGAGAGCACCGCGCAGTGCAGCGGCGATCATCTTCTTGGGGGTGCGCTGTGCGTAGTTACGCGGGGTCGGACCGTGAACAACGCCACCGCCGGTCATGTGCGGTGCGCGGATGGAGCCCTGACGTGCGTTACCGGTGCCCTTCTGCTTGAAGGGCTTACGGCCTGCGCCGGAAACCTCGCCGCGGTTCTTGGTCTTGTGGGTGCCCTGGCGTGCAGCAGCGAGCTGTGCAACGACAACCTGGTGCAGCAGGGGCACGGATGCCTGCGCGTCGAAAATCTCTGCGGGCAGGTCTACCTTAAGGGTCTTAACAGCCATGATGTATTAGGCTCCCTTCACAGCGGTACGAACCAGAACAACGCCGCCCTTGGGACCAGGGATTGCACCCTTGATCAGCAGGACATTGTTCTCTGCGTCCACACCCTGGATAGTCAGGTTCAAGGTAGTGTGACGTGCTGCGCCCATACGGCCAGCCATGCGCATACCCTTGAACACGCGTGCGGGGTAGGATGCGCCACCGATGGAACCGGGCTTACGGTGGTTCTTGTGCTGACCGTGAGACGCGCCAACACCCTTGAAGCCGTGACGCTTCATAACACCTGCGAAGCCCTTACCCTTGGTCTTACCAACGACGTCGACCTTCTGGCCTGCTTCGAAGAGCTCAACGGTCAGTTCCTGACCGAGGGAATACTCAGAAGCATCTGCGGTACGCAGCTCGACGATGTGGCGACGGGGGGTAACACCGGCCTTCTCGAAGTGACCAGCCAGGGGCTTGGTAACCTTGCGAGAGTCGATTGCACCGAAACCAATCTGAACAGCTTCGTAGCCGTCAGTTTCCTGGTTACGGATCTGGGTAACAACGTTAGAATCAGCCTTGACGACGGTGACGGGCACAAACTTGCCGTCCTCGTCCCAGACCTGGGTCATGCCGAGCTTGGTGCCCAGCAGGCCCTTCACCTGGCGCTCGAATTTGTTAGTCATTAGATGCGATCCTCTACAGCTTGATCTCGATGTTTACGTCTGCCGGCAGGTCGAGACGCATGAGGGCATCAACAGCCTTGGGGGTCGGATCAACAACGTCGATCAGACGCTTGTGCGTACGCATCTCGAAGTGCTCGCGGCTGTCCTTGTACTTGTGGGGAGAACGGATAACACAGTAAACGTTCTTCTCGGTCGGCAGCGGCACGGGGCCAACTACAGTTGCGCCTGCGCCCTTTACCGTTTCGACGATTTTCCGTGCCGAAGAATCGATGACCTCGTGGTCATAGGACTTCAGACGGATGCGGATTTTCTGTCCCGCCATCTGTCGGACTCTCTTTCTTGATGTATTCCCTGTATCGGAGCTTTTGCCCCTTTGTTATAGCGCTTAAGGAACGCGATATATTCATCACGTGCGCCACTCAGAACGGACTGAATCCGGCTTTGCCGGGTTCCTCACCCCGCCTGAGTACCGACCCCCGAACTCGGGCGTGTCGTCTATTTTCTAGACAGACTCATCCCGTCATCCTTCGGACCGGGTCATACGTGGGCCTACCTTTAGTGCAGGTAGACGCTTTGACAACGTCGTCAATTCTCTCAGAGATAGAGCGCTTGCGCAATATAAACACGAGTTAAGTGCTTAAGAACACTTAACTATCTCTGTCAACCTGGGGGTACTCCCGCGATGTAACTCTCAGGGAGCTTTCAATCTACTTTCAGTAAGTTCCATGCGCTTTATTGCTCTTAATAAAGCTTTTAGATCTAAAGACTCTCGTATCGTAGAAGTATCACTACAGCCTAAGGAGAAACCATGTCTCAGCCGACACAACCTCATCAGGCATCCTCTAGCTCTCACTCTTCGTCTCAGAGCCCTCAGCATGTTCAGCCGCAAGGTCTCGGCTTGTACGTTCCCCCATCCCTGTCGGGTCCGTATCCTCAGCCTCCTGCGCAGCGACGCCGAGTCAATGAGGATATCTTCCTCAATATTGTTCTGTACATTGGTTCGCTCCTGCTCATTGGTGCTGCGGGCCTTTTTGTCACCTCGGTAACTTCTTCTCAGGATGAAACGGCTATCTTCCGTGTACTCGCAATGGCGCTTGGAGCAATTGTCTTCTACGGAGCCGGTCTGCTCACCTACCGTTTCGTAGAGCGCCTGCGTATTGCCTCCTACTCTTTTGCAGCAACGGGTCTTGCGTTTATTCCTCTGACCGGCGTTGCTATCTATGTCCTCAAGATTTGGACTGAAGGACGCTACATTTGGCTCCTCACGTCTCTGGTTGGCACTGCAGCCATTATTGGAGCCTGCGCCCTCATGCGTAACCGTGTGATGGCGTACCTGCTGATTTCGTTCATCGTTTCGGACTCGTTGGCAGCTACGAAGGTGGCGGCTCTGCCTTTCGTCTGGTATTTCGTTTCTCTGACTGCCGTTGCCACTGTTCTGGGTTTGATTCTGCACTTTGCGCCGAATGCTGCTCCGAAGGGTATCCGCGAAGGTCTTGTTGATTCCTCGCGTATTTTTGTTCCGGCTACTGCCGTCGCTATTTTCTTCTTCACCAACGATTTGAGCTACACGGACGCGGGTATTGCTTTTGCGGTTATGTCTGTGCACGCCATTCTGTTCACCTGGCTGAACGGCACGGCAGATTACTACGCCCAGGCACGCATCTACCCGATTGCTTCCATTCTCTCCTTCATCATGGACTCGGATCACGGCCCGTGGTTCCCCAGCTTCTTCTTCGTCTCGGTCCTGGTTGTTAACCTGATTTCTGCGTACGTATTTATTCCTCGTCTGCAGAAGACTATTGCTGGTTCCGCTCCTGCTACTGATGAACAGCCCGAGCAGGTGCAAAGCACCCCGGCTATCCCCTGGGCGAAGGAAGCTCTTCACCAACCCGCTCGCAAGATAGAGTGGTTGCCGGCAATTGACGCATGCGTCGGCGTATTCTTCTCCTTCTTTGCTCTCCTTGATGCCTTCTACACTGCTCACGTCGCTGATAGCGTTACCTACGCAACGCGCTGGAGCGCCTTCCTTCCCTACGCAGAAGGCAATCAAGGTATCTTCCCCGCCCCCTGGGTTATCGGTGTCCTCTGCATCGTGAGCTTCTTGCTGTACCGCAAGGCAATTCAGCCTCTGGTGCTCATGAGTTTTGTAGCGCTCATTCCTGTTATTGGCATGTACGCCTCCCCTGGCAACCAGGGAACGTTCTACCTCTTCTTTGCCGCGGCTGTAGTCATCTATCTGGTCAGTGCTAAGGCTCCCGAGGCACGTACCGCTGGAGCGGTACTGAGCAACATCGGTTATGCCATTGGTATGATTCAGCTCTTCCTCGCTCTCATTCCTGAGATGCAGACTTCTGAGTCGCTTTTGATGTTTGCGTTGGTCTGCGCCGCTATTGCGCTGCTGACTTTTGTCCTCTCTCAGGGCGTTGCAGTACAGAACGCAAGCTACCGTCTTGTAGAGATGTCGGTCTACCTCTTCTTGGGCGTTTTTGCTCTCTTCGTTGGGTACGTAGCTAACCATGCTGATGGCGGAGCACATGGCCGATTCTGGGTTGGTTTCCCGCTCTTCTCGGGTGCCGTCCTCTTCTTGAGCGTCCTGAGCGCTCTTATTCTGGCCCGCGCGCTACGACTTTCGGATGTTGGTTCCTTCCGCTCCACGCTTGTCATGTTTGTCCGTATCGCGTTCTACGCGACTCTGCTTATCGCGACGATTGGCTCGCGACACTACCTGCTGTACGACTTGCAGAAGGAGTACATTGCTGTAGCACTGCCGGCGCTCCTAACCGTCGTTTATGGTGCGCTTGGTTTCTTTATGCCGGTTGGCTCTTCGATTCGTTCGGAGCTACTCACCGTTGCGCGATTCCCCATCTGCTGGTCGGTCATTCTGCTCGCGATTACCGGCAATATGAAGGAATCGCTCGTAGACTTCCTCGTACTTGCACTGCTGGCGGTTCAGGCGCTGTGCAGCGTGCTACTCTATGCGTACTCCAAGCGAAACTACGAAGCATACGCGGCGGCGATTTTCTTCACCCTTGGTTCTGTCCTGAGCGCAGGCCGTTTCATTGGCGATTTTGATAATCTTCTGTTCGCGGTAGCAACTCCTGCTATCTTCATCGCTGTATGGGTGCTTGCCCTTATCTTCAGGGTCTCCCGCATGCAGATTGGTGCCTCCATCAGCATCACGACTTTCTGCATCGGTGCTCTGTGGAATCTCTTCAACACGAGGGAAAGCACAATGGAGATGACTCTTCTGGGCTACTACGCTCTGATTGCCGTCATCATCCTGTTCGTCCTGAAGGTCACGCTCCCGATTGAGGTCTTCGGTGTGAACGCTAATGTTCGTCCGCGCATCGCTGTCCCGGTTGGTAATACGATGGTTGATTTGCCGATGCACGGCCCGTTGGGTGCCCCTTACGCGCGTTTCCTGTCTCGTCGTCCCCTGAGCCAGGGTATCTATGCACCGGTCAATACGCTGCTGATGATTCCCGCTCTGGCGACGCTGGGATTCTACACTTTCGTTGGGCTGGTTTTTGAGCCCAGGCAGGTGGAGCTCAACGCACTTCTCTGGGGTCTAGGCGCTCTGTCCTTCGTGTCTGTCACCAAGGCGAAGAACCTGCCGATCGTCTGCACCACGGCGTTCAGCCTCTTCATTGCCCGTCTGGTCATTGATTACTCGAAGTCCAATCCTCTGAGCGTCATTCTTGAGGTTGCTCTCCTGATTATGCTGGCTGTTGTGGCCGCCAAGGTCCTCAAGAACTTCATCGCAAAGAGGCCTGTAGATACGCAGGTATCGGATTCTCCTCTGTACTGGGCTTTGGGCCTGCAGGTATTCCTCACCCTGGTAACGTGGGCAGTTCCCGCTGACGGTCCGGATATCGTGGTGCTGGTACTCGGCATTGCCCTGACTCTCCTGAGCGCTCTGCTGCTCGACCGAGTCTGGACCTATATCGCAACTGCGCTAGTCACCCTCGACCTGGCAATTTTGCTCAACGGTCTGAACCCGCTGACTCTGCTGATTACCTCTATTCTGCTCATTGCCGGCGTTATCTGGCGTCTGTTGGTTCGACAGAACAAGCAGGATGCAGCAGCTCCGCACCAGGGTTCTGAGCAGCTTGAGGACTTCCCGCCGCCTCAGAATCAGCCGGTTATGTACCCTCAGAGCAATGTCCAGATGCAGCAGCCCCCGGCTCCTCAGCAAGGCTACGAGCCTCGCCACGAGGAAAACATCTAGCTATCAGCACGTATAGCTTCTATTCCTACGGCATTCTGTAGTAGGATTACCTATGTCCCTTCCGAGGGGCAGTCATTCGAATTGCGGTTCCCAGCCTTCGGGCTGGGAACCGTTTTTCTTTGGCCGCAAACCCTATTCGCATCTGCAACGTCTATCTCGCGTCCTTTTGCCAGCTCCTTGAAAGTGTGTGGGCGTTCAAGAACGGTAAGCCAATGACAGCGCATCTGTTCCCCTATGCCCTGCTACAGGTCTGAGGCACGGGTGTGCGATACTGCTACCGCTCTGAGGATTCCTCACCATTGGCTCCTCACCGCTGAGGATCCGATCTTCTCCCCTATCTTTTAGCGTGGGTTTCTGCCGCACAATAGCGCTGAGAGCTTGTTGAGGGGCGTCTATAGCGCCCAGGACGTGGTTACGAGGTTCTCCCAGCAGAGAGGGATATACCTGCCTCTTTGCTGCCTTCAGCAACCCACAAAAGGGCATAACAAAAGGACCCCCGCAGATGCGGGGGTCCTTGAGTATCGCTACCTGGTGGAGAGTTTCCCCTCCGGCAAATCTTTAGCGAATTGTCGTAAACTTACGGCAATTACTTGATGATCTTGGTAACGCGACCCGAACCAACGGTGCGGCCACCCTCACGGATAGCGAAGCCGAGGCCCTCTTCCATTGCGATGGGCTGGATCAGGGTAACGGTCATCTCGGTGTTGTCACCGGGCATAACCATCTCGGTGCCCTCGGGGAGGGTGATAACGCCGGTCACGTCAGTGGTACGGAAGTAGAACTGAGGACGGTAGTTGGAGTAGAAGGGGTTGTGACGGCCACCCTCATCCTTGGAGAGGATGTAGACGTTTGCCTCGAACTCGGTGTGGGGGGTGATAGAGCCCGGCTCCACGACAACCTGACCACGCTCAACATCGTCACGCTTCAGACCACGCAGCAGCAGACCACAGTTCTCGCCTGCCCATGCTTCGTCGAGCTGCTTGTGGAACATCTCGATACCGGTAACGGTGGTCTTCTGAATCGGGCGGATACCGACGATCTCGACCTCGGAGTTGATCTTCAGGGTACCGCGCTCTGCACGACCGGTAACAACGGTGCCACGACCGGTGATGGTGAAGACGTCCTCGATGGGCATGAGGAAGGGCTTGTCCTTCTCACGCACGGGGTCCGGAATGTAGGTGTCGACTGCGTCCATGAGCTCCTCGACCTTAGCAACCCACTCGGGGTCGCCTTCGAGAGCCTTCAGTGCGGAAACGCGAACAACGGGAGCGTTGTCGCCGTCGAACTCCTGCGAGGAGAGGAGGTCACGGACCTCCATCTCGACGAGATCGAGGAGCTCTTCGTCGTCAACCATGTCTGCCTTGTTCAGTGCAACCAGCAGGGTGGGGACGCCAACCTGGCGAGCGAGCAGAACGTGCTCGCGGGTCTGTGCCATGGGGCCGTCGGTAGCTGCAACCACGAGGATTGCGCCGTCCATCTGAGCCGCACCGGTAATCATGTTCTTGACGTAGTCAGCGTGGCCGGGAGCGTCAACGTGTGCGTAGTGGCGCTTCTCGGTCTGGTACTCGATGTGAGCAATGTTAATGGTAATACCGCGCTGGCGCTCCTCGGGAGCGGAGTCGATCATACCGAAGTCGCGCTTCTCGTTCAGGTCCGGGTACTTGTCAGCCAGAACCTTGGAGATTGCTGCGGTCAGGGTGGTCTTACCGTGGTCAACGTGACCAATGGTACCGACGTTAACGTGAGGCTTGGAGCGCTCGAACTTAGCCTTAGCCAAGAGTGTTCCTCCTAGAACGATTGAAAACATGCACGCGGATCTTCGCTCCGGCGCATCCCGTTATAAAACGGTCTAGCGTCTACAATAGCGGATTACGCCGCAGAGATGAAACTGTTCATGCTCTCAATAATGGATTTAATTGAAAATTTTAGCGTGGGCCACAGGTTTTTAGCCCGTGGCCCACGGGTGAGACGCGAAAATTACTCGCCGCGGCTCTTCTGAATGATCTCGTCAGCGACGTTCTTGGGAACCTCGCCGTAGCTATCGAATGCCATCGAGAACACTGCACGACCCTGGGTCTTGCCACGCAGGTCGCCAATGTAACCGAACATTTCGGTCAGGGGCACGATAGCCTTGATGATCTTAACGCCGGATGCGTCCTCCATGGAACGAACCTGGCCACGGCGGGAGTTCAGGTCGCCGATAACGTCGCCCATGTACTCCTCGGGGGTACGAACCTCAACGTCCATCAGCGGCTCGAGCAGGACCGGGTTAGCGCGCTTAGCGCCTTCCTTGAAGACCATCGAACCAGCGATCTTGAACGCCATTTCGGAGGAGTCGACGTCGTGGTAAGCACCGTCGATCAGGGTTGCCTTCACGCCCACCATCGGGTAGCCAGCGAGGACACCGAACTTCATAGCGTCCTGGATACCAGCGTCGACCGAGGGGATGTACTCGCGAGGAACGCGGCCACCGGTGACCTTGTCCTCGAACAGGTACAGCTCTTCGCCATCCAGGGGCAGGGGCTCGAAGGAGACCTGCACCTTTGCGAACTGACCGGAACCACCGGTCTGCTTCTTGTGGGTGTAGTCGACCTTCTCGACTGCCTTCTTGATGGTCTCGCGGTAAGCAACCTGAGGCTTACCAACGTTAGCCTCAACCTTGAACTCACGCTTCATACGGTCAACGATGATGTCCAGGTGCAGCTCACCCATACCACCAATTTCGGTCTGACCGGTTTCTTCGTTCAGCGAAACGGTGAAGGTGGGGTCCTCAGCGGAAAGCTTCTGGATAGCGGTGGACATCTTCTCCTGGTCACCCTTGGTCTTGGGCTCAATAGCCACGAAGATCACGGGATCGGGGAAGGTCATCGACTCGAGGACAATCGGGTGTGCGGGGTCGCACAGGGTGTCACCAGTGGTGGTGTCCTTCAGACCGATTGCTGCGTAAATGTGACCTGCGGTAATCTCCTCAACAGGGTTCTCCTTGTTGGAGTGCATCTGGAAGAGCTTACCGATACGCTCCTTCTTACCCTTGGTGGAGTTCAGAACCTGCTGGCCCTGAGCTGCGGTACCGGAGTACACACGGGTGTAGGTCAGCTGACCGTAGAACGGGTGAGCTGCAACCTTGAACGCCAGTGCTGCGAAGGGCTCGTCTGCGGATGCCTTACGGGTCAGCTTCTCTTCCTCGTTGGAGGGGTTGGAGCCGACAACGTCCGGAACGTCCAGCGGGGAGGGCAGGTACTCGATCACAGCGTCCAGCATGGGCTGAACACCGCGGTTCTTGAATGCAGAACCACAGAGAACGGGGAATGCCTCGCCGGAGATAACCAGCTGACGGATACCCGACTTGATCTCGGGGATGGTCAGCTCGCCCTCTTCGAGGTACTTCTCCATGAGCTCTTCGTTGGCCTCAGCAACAGCCTCAACCAGCTCAGCGCGGTACTGCTCAGCCTTCTCAACCAGGTCAGCAGGAATGTCCTGAACCTCGTAAGAAGCACCCATGCTCACGTCACCCTTGGCGTCGCCGGGCCAGACGTATGCCTTCATTTCGAGCAGGTCAACGACACCGATGAAGTCGCTCTCAGCACCGATGGGGAGCTGGACAACCAGCGGGCGTGCACCCAGGCGGTCGATGATGGTCTGAACGGTGAAGTAGAAGTCAGCACCCATCTTGTCCATCTTGTTGACGAAGCAGATACGGGGGACATCGTACTTGTCAGCCTGACGCCAAACGGTCTCAGACTGGGGCTCAACACCTTCCTTGCCGTCGAACACAGCAACTGCGCCATCGAGGACGCGCAGGGAGCGCTCAACCTCAACGGTGAAGTCAACGTGACCGGGGGTGTCGATGATGTTGATCTGGTTGTCCTTCCAGAAGCAGGTGGTTGCTGCGGAGGTAATGGTAATACCTCGCTCCTGCTCCTGAGCCATCCAGTCCATGGTGGAAGCGCCGTCGTGGGTCTCACCGATCTTGTGGTTAATACCGGTGTAGAACAGAATGCGCTCAGTGGTGGTGGTCTTACCGGCGTCGATGTGCGCCATAATACCGATGTTGCGGACCTTGTTAAGGTCGGTGAACACGTCAAGTGCCACGTTATTCTCCCTAAATGAGATACTCCGAAAGCCTGCCGACTCGAATCGACTCGGCAGGCTCTAAACGGAGAATTACCAGCGGTAGTGTGCGAAGGCCTTGTTGGACTCGGCCATCTTGTGAGTGTCCTCGCGACGCTTCACAGCGGCACCGAGACCATTGGATGCATCCAGGATCTCGTTCATCAGACGCTCAGTCATGGTCTTCTCGCGGCGCTGCTTGGAGAAGCCAACGAGCCAGCGGAGAGCCAGAGCGGTGGAACGGCCGGGGCGAACCTCAACCGGAACCTGGTAGGTTGCACCGCCAACGCGGCGGGAGCGAACCTCGAGAGAAGGCTTAATGTTGTCCATAGCCTTCTTCAGGGTTGCGACCGGGTCAGAACCGGTCTTCTTCTCGACGCCCTCGAGGGCACCGTAGACGATGCGCTCTGCGACGGACTTCTTGCCATCCAGCAGAACCTTGTTGATCAGCTGAGTGACCAGAGCAGAACCGTAAACAGGATCGTTTACGAGGGGACGCTTGGGAGCGGGACCCTTACGAGGCATTACTTCTTCTCCTTCTTAGCGCCGTAGCGGGAGCGAGCCTGGCCGCGACCCTTAACACCCTGGGTATCCAGAGCGCCACGAACGATCTTGTAGCGAACACCGGGGAGGTCCTTCACACGACCACCGCGAACGAGCACGATCGAGTGCTCCTGCAGGTTGTGACCCTCACCGGGGATGTATGCGGTAACCTCGACGCCGCCGTTGAGCTTGACACGAGCGACCTTACGCAGTGCCGAGTTCGGCTTCTTCGGGGTGGTGGTGTACACACGGGTGCACACGCCACGCTTCATGGGGTTGCCCTTCAGTGCGGGCGCCTTGGTCTTAACGACCTTGGGAGTCCGGCCCTTACGGACCAGCTGCTGAATAGTAGGCACGTTTTCTCCGTTGCTTGATCGGGTTCTTCGTTAGAAAATCCCGTATAAACTTACTGGCCCCCATCACGTTGGATGGGTGCTCTCGGTTATCAGAAACGCTCGGATGCATATCCGGTTGGTTTCTATAGGTTCCTCGACATCTCGGCGAGTTCTCAAGGCTAAAATTCCCCACCATCAGAGGTGAAAAAGTTTTTGGGCACGCTTAAAAATGGCATTTAGGCGTCAGCAAAAAGCAACGCCAAAGGACGGTATCCATACTGCCATTGATTCATCATGCCCGTGCCCTCGGGAAATATCCCGCGTAAACCCACCGGGGGTGGATCCTTGTGCACCGAGCTCAAGTACTTCGGATAAGACTATACAGGTTAAATCCCGCTTAATCTAGCGCCAGAGCAGGGATTCTTTGCTTTTAAGCCCCCATCTAAGGGTAAAAACTGATGATTTACCTCACTTAATTACATCTTTGGGATTTACCGCTCCCCCGCGGCCTCCTCCACCATCTCTGTTTCTTTTGCCTCTTTGACGCAATTTAAAGCAGAAGGCCGCCAAGAACCTCTCAATGATTCTTGGCGACCCCAACAGATACGGGAGGCGAGCGCATATCTACACCCGCCTCCCGCAATCCCGCAAGAGAATATTCAGTTATTGGTCTGCCACAGTAGCTACTGGGCTAGGCCACCTGGAAGAGACTACGCCACCTGGAAGACTCGAGTCTGACCCTCAAACGGGGTGATAGTCTTCGAATTCTTCTTAGCATTGCCGTAGTAGCGGATGCGGTACTGCCCCTTAGGAGTATTAGCCGGCACCTTCCAGCGAACCGTCACCTGAGACGCCGAAACGCCAATACGCTTCCATTCAAAGAAAGTATCCGGGTTGTTATCCGCAGTATAGTACTTCCAGGTATTACCCACACGACGCTCAATTACAAAGTAGCTACCGTCGTGATGCATGTTGTTATTCGGGTGAGCACCAGCAAAACGAGCCGTTACCTCTTCGCGGCCGGCAATAGCGTCCTGAGGCTGCTGAGTGACCTGACCGTAACGCATACCAAACATGGGGGTATCGTAGACGACCTTACCCTGCAGGCTGGCTACCGGGCGACGATCATTCGGACGGTCGCCAATACCCAGCGGAGTGCCGTTCTTCAGCGAAGTTCCAACAACATTAATGGTCTGACGGAACGCACTGGAGGTGTAACGACCGAAGAGGGTCGCACCACCTTCATACTGCTGAGAGTCGTACTCCTCAGGGGTCGTCACGTAGTGATCGTAGGCGTTGGTGTAGCCCTGCAGAATAATATGCGATTCGGGAACACCGAAAAGCTTGGCGGCATCCTGGCGGTATTGCACACCTACCGCACCGGTGAACTCACCGGGCATACCCAGCAGGTAGTAGTCACCGAAGCGCATAATCTGCACCGGATACTTTTCCTGAATGATTGTTCCATTTTTTGCAGAGAAGAGAATGCCCTTCGGCTGCTGGCAACGCGTCTGCGCTGCACTCGGAGTGAACACCAAAGTACCCAGAATAGAGGGGCGACCAGAGCCTTCCTTATAAACAGCCCAACCACCACCGCCGTCCTCAGTGGAACCGGCACCAAACGGAGTACCCAGGAAGCCCTGGCAGGTGCGCTCATTATGACCACTACCGGTGTACTTGGCATCCACAGTCATACCCGAGAAATTGAAGTACGAAATACGCGAATCCAGGCCCTTACCCACAGGGGTACCTGTGCTCTTCAATTGAGAACGCACAGCGTTAGCCTGCTTCTCACCCTGAATCTTCACGTTCTTGAACTGGTCATTAGTGGGACCCTGACCAGGCTTCAACCAAGTATTCGGGGAAACATCACCAGCATTAGCATTTGCAAACGCCGCAACGAAACCATCACCACTACCGGGAACATTGCGGTCAACGCCGTGATCCTGAGTCTCCAGCAGATACTCCGCATAACCCTTGTTATCACTCGAAATCAGAGTATTCTTCGAGGTCAAAGAAGTCGGGTGAATCGCATACCAGTTCAGCACCGCACGAGTCTTACCGTTGCGCTCCAGACGCAGAGTCATATTGGTCGGATCGGTACCGCCGGGCAACTTAGAACGCAACTGGGGAGAATCCAGATTAAACGCCTCGCGGGAACGGTTAGCACCAACACCGGTCAGCTTCGAAGACGAAATCGTCAGGTTACCCGGTGCCAGATCCTTGGTCGCCTGGCGGATTGCCTTCAGCGAACCGTCCACCTGGGCATTGAAGGTGTCCTGATGGAAACCCAGAGTCGTAATGTTGTACAGGCTCTGGTGCGTAATGCCACCCGGAGTCGCATGAGTGTGGGTCGCGGTAATCATAATGTTCGACTCGTCGTACGCGGAGCCAAACTCTGCACGGATGCGCTTCACCAGTTCATCACGCAGAGACTGCCAACCGGTCAGAGAGTCCAGAACAACGATGAGGTTGCGCTTACCCGAGGCGCGATCCACCGCAATAAAAGCACGAGCATACTGGCGAGTATGCACACCGCTACCCTTCTGGGAAGAGTCACCATAGCCCATGAAGCCGACTTCACCGGGCTCACCGGTAATATCCGCCGCACCCGCACCCACCAGGTAGGGGGTGGCGCTAGAGCTCTGAGAAGCAGGGGCTGCGGTCGCAACCTGACCGGCAGGAAGAACTGCGGAAGCCGCAATAAGGCATGCTGCACCAATACGAGTGAGAGAATGCACAGGCGCCTTAAAGCGCGAAAAAACAGAGGAGCGCTTTTGCTCCCCAGCAGTCGAGGAGGGATTCTGTTCAGATTCGTGAGGCTGTGCCGTTCCGGAAGACAGTTGGGTGCCACCAGTAGTCACCCGTCCGGAAGTGATTGGAGTGATATGCATGCCTTCAAGAATAGAACCTAGTCAAAAGGCTTTCCAGTTGAATTAGCACTGTTCAAATAAAGAACATTTATTCCATGTATACCCCAAAGAAAAACGAGTGAATATTCTATATATTGCAGTCCTAGTGCGGTTTCTAGGGAGATTTAGAATATTTGACCGCCATCTAATTTCTTGCCCAGTCAAGAAATTTTCCCAGTTTGAAAAAATAATGCACTCTAATGATTTTTTATAAATAGATTCGTCCACTAGGCAAAAAATATACAACCTTCCCCTGAAGGATAAAGAATATTAAAGTACCGCTTAAAAGAATGCCACCCTCCCCCACCTATTCGTTAAACACAGAACGCGGATACCCGAGACAAACTCGAGTATCCGCGTTCTTTATCAAGGACCAGGCCGGGAGCCTAAACCCCCAACCTGCCCCTCATGGCAGAAGCCTTAGTCCAGACCACGACCGTACTCATCCAGCGAAACAGCCATAAAGCCGCCGTTGCCGTAAGTGTACACCTCGTTATCCATCTGGAACGCGCTCTGGTAACCACCGAAAGTGTCCAGAGCCTGCATACGCTCAGCAGTAGCCTGGGGGCTGGGCTCAACCTCAATATCGTTGTAACGTGCCAGACCGGTACCGGCGGGAACCAGCTTACCGATGATCACGTTCTCCTTCAGGCCGAGCAGCGGGTCAGTCTTCGCCTCCATAGCAGCCTGAGTCAGGACGCGGGTGGTCTCCTGGAAGGAGGCCGCCGACAGCCAGGACTCGGTAGCCAGCGAAGCCTTGGTAATACCCATCATTTCCGGACGGCCAGCTGCGGGCTTCTTACCCTCAACCAGTGCCTTACGGTTAGCAGTCTGGAAAGCAATGTTATCAACCAGCTCACCAGGCAGCAGATCGGTATCACCAGACTCAATCACGGTCACGCGACGCAGCATCTGGCGAACAATAACCTCAACGTGCTTGTCGTGGATTTCCACACCCTGCGACTTGTACACGCCCTGAACCTCGCTCACCAGGTGCTTCTGAGCCTCACGAGGACCACGAATACGCAGAACCTCCTTCGGATCAACAGAACCGGTAGCCAGCTGATCGCCAACCTGAACGTGATCGCCGTTCTGCAGCTTAGAAGCTGCACGACGCAGAACAGTGTAGGACTGGGGCTCGGAACCATCGTCCGGGGTCACCACAATCTTGTAGGACTTCTCGGTATCCTCAATGGTCACGCGACCAGACACCTCAGAAATCGGGGCAACACCCTTGGGGGTACGAGCCTCGAACAGCTCCTGAATACGGGGCAGACCCTGAGTAATATCGTCAGCCGAAGCCACACCACCGGTGTGGAAGGTACGCATGGTCAGCTGGGTACCGGGCTCACCAATCGACTGAGCCGCAATAATACCAACAGCCTCACCAATGTCCACCAGCACGTTCGAAGCCATCGAACGACCGTAGCACAGTGCACACACACCAATAGCGGACTCACAGGTCAGAACCGAACGGACGCGAACATCCTTCACGCCTGCCTTGAAGAGCTTCTCGATGAGCTCATCAGAGACATCGGAGCCAGCAGCAGCCAGAACGTTGCCAGCCTCATCCTTCACGTCAACCGCAAGGGTACGACCGTGAATTGAAGTCTCAACATCCTGGTGCAGACCGCCATCCTCATCAATCAGAGGCAGAACCAAACCGCGGCGAGTGCCACAGTCGTGCTCGCGAACGATAACGTCCTGCGAAACGTCCACCAGACGACGAGTCAGGTAACCCGAGTTAGCGGTACGCAGCGCGGTATCAGCCAGACCCTTACGTGCACCGTGGGTCGCGATGAAGTACTCCAGAACCGACAGGCCCTCACGGTACGAGGACTTAATCGGGCGAGGCATAATCTCACCCTTCGGGTTCGACACCAGACCACGGATACCCGCAATCTGACGGACCTGCATCCAGTTACCACGTGCACCGGAGGTCACCATACGGTAAATGGTGTTCAGACCACCGTGAGAGCTCAAGTTCTCACGCATAGCCTCTGCAACCACGTCGGTAGCCTCGGTCCAAACCTTAATCAGCTCCTGACGACGCTCTTCGTCATCGATGGTACCAATCTCGAAGTCGTCCTCAATTGCAGCAGCCTGCTTCTCGTAGCGCTCCATAATTGCCGGCTTCTCAGAAGGAGTAGCAATATCGGAAACAGCCACGGTCACGCCCGAACGAGAAGCCCAGTAGAAACCGGAGTTCTTCAGGTTATCCAGGGCACGAGCCACAACATCCATCGGGTAACGCTCAGCCAGATCATTAATCAGGCTACCCAGACCCTTCTTATCTGCCACGCCAGAGAACCAGGGGTAATCCTTCGGCAGAGCCTGGTTGAACAGAACCTGACCAACAGTGCAGTCCAGCAGCACAGAATCGCCGGGCTGGTAACCCTCCGGTGCTTCCCAATCCTCGGGAGCAACAAACTGGTCACCATCAAGGCGAATCTTCACCTTGGTGTACAGCTCAATCTCATGACGATCCATCGCCATCAGAGCCTCAGACACCGAGGAGAATGCATGACCCTCGTTCTTCTGACCATCGCGAGGAGTAGTCAGGTGGTACAGACCAATAATCATATCCTGCGAAGGAACAGCCACAGGGCGGCCATCCGACGGCTTCAGGATGTTGTTCGAGGACAGCATGAGGATACGAGCCTCAGCCTGAGCCTCAGGAGACAGCGGCAGATGAACTGCCATCTGGTCACCATCGAAGTCAGCGTTGAACGCGGAGCAAACCAGCGGGTGCAGCTGAATAGCCTTACCCTCAACCAGCTTCGGCTCAAACGCCTGAATACCGAGGCGGTGCAGAGTAGGTGCACGGTTCAGCAGAACCGGGTGCTCAGCAATAACCTCTTCCAGCACGTCCCAAACCTGCGGGCGGAAACGCTCAACCATACGCTTAGCGCTCTTAATGTTCTGAGCGTGGCTCAGCTCCACCAGACGCTTCATAACGAAGGGCTTGAACAGCTCCAGCGCCATCTGCTTGGGCAGACCACACTGGTGCATCTGCAGCTGAGGACCAACCACAATCACGGAACGACCCGAGTAGTCAACACGCTTACCGAGCAGGTTCTGACGGAAACGACCCTGCTTACCCTTCAGCATGTCAGACAGAGACTTCAGGGGGCGGTTACCGGGGCCGGTCACCGGGCGACCGCGACGACCGTTATCGAAGAGCGAGTCCACAGCTTCCTGCAGCATACGCTTCTCGTTGTTCACGATAATCTCGGGAGCACCCAGCTCCAGCAGACGCTTCAAACGGTTGTTACGGTTGATCACACGACGGTACAGGTCGTTCAGGTCGGAGGTCGCGAAACGGCCACCATCCAGCTGAACCATCGGGCGCAGTTCCGGCGGAATAACCGGAACAACATCCAGGACCATACCCAGCGGGGAGTTGTTAGTGGTCAGGAAGGCGTTAACAACCTTCAGGCGCTTCAGGGCGCGGGTCTTCTTCTGGCCCTTACCGGTCTGAATAATCTCCTTGAGAGCCTCAGCCTCAGCCTCCAGGTCGAAGGACTCCAGACGCTTCTTAATAGCCTCTGCGCCCATCGCGCCCTCAAAGTACAGGCCGTACTTATCAATCATGGAACGGTACAGCGCCTCGTCACCCTCAAGGTCAGCGACCTTCAGGTTCTTGAAGCGATCCCACACACGATCCAGGTGCTCAGCCTCACGCTCGTAACGCTTACGTACCGACGCGAGCTGACGCTCAGCGTTATCACGCAGCTTACGCTTCTCAGCAGCCTTGCCGCCTTCTGCCTCAATACGAGCCAGCTCCGCCTCAACCTCACGGCTAATAGCGTTCACATCAGCGTTCAGAGCAGCCTCAAGCTCCTGCTTCTCACGGTCGTGAGCAGCCTGCAGCATGGGCAGATCCTCGTGACGAGCTTCCTCATCAACCTTAGTGATCATGTACGCAGCGAAGTAAATGACCTTCTCCAGGTCCTTCGGAGCCAGATCCAGCAGGTAACCCAGACGGGAAGGAACACCCTTGAAGTACCAAATGTGGGTAACAGGAGCAGCCAGCTCAATGTGACCCATACGCTCACGACGTACCTTAGAGCGGGTCACCTCAACACCACAGCGCTCACACACAATGCCCTTGAAGCGCACGCGCTTGTACTTACCGCAGTAGCACTCCCAGTCCTTGGTGGGGCCGAAGATACGCTCGTCGAAGAGACCGTCCTTCTCGGGCTTCAGGGTACGGTAGTTGATGGTCTCGGGCTTCTTAACCTCACCAAAAGACCAACGACGGATGTCGTCGGCGGTGGCGAGGCCAATTCGCATCAAACCAAGCGAAGATTCGTTGGACATATCGGTCCTAATCTCTTTCTGTAAGTTTCTGAAGACTTGGGTTAGCGGGCAGGAACCCCACAACGCACGCGAGCGCATGCGGGGTTCCCCACCCTAGAAGGAGGCGGTGCTTATGCCTCGTCGACGGAGCTAGGCTCGTCGTGGGTCAGGCTCACGCCCATATCTTCTGCTGCCCGGAAGCCTTCTTCCTCCGAGTCGCTCATCTCAATAATCTTGCCGTCGGTGGAGAGCACCTCGACGTTCAGGCACAGAGACTGCATTTCCTTGATAAGAACCTTGAAGGATTCGGGGATACCCGGCTCAGGGATGTTCTCGCCCTTCACGATAGCCTCGTAAACCTTCACACGGCCCGCCACGTCATCGGACTTGACGGTCAGGATTTCCTGCAGGGTGTATGCGGCGCCGTATGCTTCCAGCGCCCACACTTCCATCTCACCGAAGCGCTGACCACCGAACTGCGCCTTACCACCCAGGGGCTGCTGGGTAATCATCGAGTACGGACCGGTGGAACGAGCGTGAATCTTGTCATCCACCAGGTGGTGCAGCTTCAGGATGTACTGGTAACCAACCGAAATCGGGTCCGGGAACGGCTCACCGGAACGGCCGTCAATCAGACGTGCCTTACCGGAACGGTTGATCAGACGGTCGCCATCGCGGTTCGGGTTCGAGTGATCCATGAGGTCGAACAGCTCGTCCTCGTGGGCACCGTCGAACACCGGGGTTGCCAGGCGGGTCGGGCCGGATTCCTTCGGGAAGTTCGGCATGTGCTTGAGCCACTCGGGCTCGCCCTCAATCTTCCAACCCTGCTTAGCCAGCCAACCGGTGTGGACTTCCAGAACCTGACCAATGTTCATACGACCGGGCACGCCCAGCGGGTTCAGGATAACGTCCACGGGGGTACCGTCTTCCAGGAAGGGCATATCCTCGATCGGCAGGATCTTGGAAATAACACCCTTGTTACCGTGGCGGCCTGCGAGCTTGTCGCCGTCGGTAATCTTACGCTTCTGAGCCACGTACACGCGGACCAACTGGTTCACGCCCGGGGGCAGATCGTCCTCATCGTTGCTCTCGCGGTCGAAGATGCGGATACCGATGACGGTACCGGACTCACCGTGAGGAACCTTCAGGGAGGTGTCGCGAACCTCGCGAGACTTCTCACCGAAGATTGCGCGCAGCAGGCGCTCCTCGGGGGTCAGCTCGGTCTCACCCTTAGGGGTGACCTTACCAACCAGGATGTCGCCAGCCTCAACCTCAGCACCGATGTGGATGATGCCGCGCTCGTCCAGAGCCGAGAGAACATCCTCGGACACGTTCGGGATATCGCGGGTAATCTCCTCGGGGCCCAGCTTGGTGTCGCGGGCGTCAATCTCGTGCTCCTCAATGTGAATCGAGGTCAGCACGTCCTCAGACACCATGCGCTGGGAGAGGATGATCGCATCCTCGTAGTTCAGGCCTTCCCACGGCATGTATGCCACGAGCAGGTTCTTACCCAGTGCCAGCTCGCCGCCGTCGGTGGAGGGGCCGTCAGCAATAACGTCGCGGTATTCGACGCGCTGGCCTTCCTTCACCACAACGCGCTGGTTGTAGCAGTTACCCGGGTTCGAACGGGAGAACTTCATGATCGGGTAGGTGGAGACAGAACCGTCGTCATTACGGACGATAACAGTCTTAGCGTCCACGGAGGAAACCACACCGGGCTTCTTCGCGAGCACGGAGTCACCGGAATCCAGTGCTGCGTACTTCTCCATACCGGTACCAACCACGGGAGCCTCAGACTCCAGCAGGGGCACAGCCTGACGCTGCATGTTAGCACCCATCAGTGCTCGGTTAGCGTCGTCGTGCTCCAGGTAAGGAATCAGGGCGGTAGCCACAGACACCATCTGGCGCGGGGAAACGTCCATGTACTGTACGGCGCCGGGAGCAACCATAACAGCTTCACCAGAACCGTCACCCGCACGGCAGAGAACCTCGTTCTCAGCGAAGGTACGGTCAGCGTTCAGCGGCGCGTTTGCCTGCGCAATGACGACACCCTTCTCATCGTCAGCGGTCAGGTAGCGGACCTCATCGGTCACGCGGCCGTCAGTCACGACGCGGTAGGGGGTCTCAATGAAACCGAAGGAGTTGATGCGACCGTAGGTTGCCAGCGAACCAATCAGACCAATGTTCGGGCCTTCAGGGGTTTCAATGGGGCACATACGACCGTAGTGCGAGGGGTGGACGTCTCGAACTTCCATGCCTGCACGGTCACGAGACAGACCGCCCGGGCCCAGTGCGGACAGACGACGCTTGTGGGTCAGACCTGCCAGCGGGTTGTTCTGGTCCATGAACTGCGACAGCTGAGAAGTACCGAAGAACTCCTTGATAGCTGCCACGACGGGGCGGATGTTCACCAGGGACTGCGGGGTGATAGCGTCCACGTCCTGGGTGGTCATGCGCTCGCGAACCACGCGCTCCATACGGGACAGACCGGTACGGATCTGGTTCTCAATGAGCTCGCCCACGGTGCGGATACGACGGTTACCGAAGTGGTCGATGTCGTCGATGTCGATCTTGAGGGAGATCTCCTCGCCGTCACGAACACCGGGGATGGTGGTCTCGCCTGCGTGTAGAGCGCAGAGGTAACGAATCATCTGGGCGATGTCGTCCTGGCTCAGAACGGAAGCCTCGGGGGAATCCATGGGAACGTCCACGCCGAGCTTACGGTTCAGCTTGTAACGACCAACCTTCGCCAGGTCGTAGCGGCGCGGGGTGAAGTACATGTTGTCCAGCAGAGCCTGGGCAGCTTCAACCGTCGGGGGTTCGCCCGGACGCAACTTGCGGTAGATGTCCAGCAGAGCCTCGTCGCGGTCCTTGACGGAGTCCTTCTCCAGGGTTGCGCGGATGGAGTCGTACTGACCGAACTCAGCCAGAATCTTGGACTCGGTCCAGCCCAGAGCCTTCAGCAGAACAGTCACGGACTGCTTACGCTTGCGGTCCAGACGCACGCCAACCTGGTCGCGCTTATCAATCTCAAGCTCGAACCATGCACCGCGGGAAGGAATCACGCGGGCAGAGTAAATGTCCTTATCGGAGGTACGGTCCGGAGCCTTCTCGAAGTAAGCACCGGGGGAACGCACCAGCTGAGAAACGACCACACGCTCAGTACCGTTAATAACGAAGGTACCGGCCTCGGTCATCAGGGGGAAGTCACCCATGAACAGGGTCTGCTGCTTGACCTCGCCGGTAGCGAGGTTCATGAATTCAGCCTTAATGTACAGCGGAGCCGAGTAGGTTGCGTCGCGGTCCTTGCACTCCTCAACAGAGTACTTGGGGTCAGCAAACTCAGGCTCAGAGAAGGAGAGCTGCATAGTCTCCTGGAAGTCACGAATCGGGGAGATTTCTTCAAAAATCTCAGCCAGACCGGACTGAGCGGGGACAGAAGTGTCACCAGCAGCCTGCGCCTTCTCCAGACGCTCCGCCCAGCGCTCGTTACCAACGAGGCGGTCGAAGCTATCGGTCTGGATAGCAAGCAGGTTGGGAACCTTCAGCGGTTCGTTAATCTTCGCGAATGAAATTCGGCGCGAGACGTTCTCTGCGCCGTTAGCGGCGTCATGGTTAGAGGTGCTCGAAGCGACCAAAATGGGGATCCTTCCACAGACATGTCTGTTAGCAATCAGCCTCCCGGCGACATTACCGGCGACACGACAACCTCAGCCCCCGAATAAAACGGTGCTCGAAGCTATAGAGTCGGACGGAAAAACGTCACCTTCAGCCCGTGCCCACCGCTATATGAAGGCACAAAGGTTAGGGAAAGCGTAAATACTAACAATACAGGAAGAAAGCCTTTCTGTCTACCACACCCACATCAGGAGTGCAAACCTGCCACGGCATGCACCTAGCATTCCACCACATTCACAGCCAAACCGCCCATAGACGTCTCCTTATAGCGGTGAGACATATCCAAACCGGTCTGACGCATCGTCTCAATCACCTGATCCAACGACACACGGTGCGTACCATCACCACGCAACGCCATACGAGCAGCCGTCACAGCATTCGACGCCGCCATTGCATTACGCTCAATACACGGAATCTGCACCAAACCACCCACCGGGTCACACGTCAGACCCAGGTTGTGCTCCATCGCAATCTCAGCAGCATTCTCAACCTGCTCAGGAGTACCACCCATCACCTGCGCCAAACCGGCAGCAGCCATCGAGGAGGCACTACCCACCTCACCCTGGCAACCAACCTCAGCACCAGAAATCGACGCGCGCTTCTTATACAGCACGCCCACAGCAGAAGACGCCAAGAAGAAATCAACAACCGCCTGGTCACGGGCAGCCTGACCGCAATGGCGAATACCCTGCGTGTAGTTCATCGCATAATGCAACACCGCCGGGATAATACCCGCAGCACCATTCGTCGGAGCAGTCACCACGCGACCGCCAAAAGCGTTCTCCTCATTGACCGCCAAAGCAATCAGATTCACCCAGTCAATAGCGAACTCAGGAGACTTCGAAGGATCCTCCACCATCAAATCGCGATGCCACGCGCCCGCACGGCAACGCACCTTCAGCGGGCCCGGCAAATAACCCACACGTGCCAGAGAAGAGCCAATGCACTCCTTCATCACACGGTAGATATGCAAGATGCCATCACGGACCTCCTGCTCAGAACGCAGAGAACACTCATTCGCCATCTTCAACTGCGCAATCGACAACCCAGCCTCATTCGCCATCTCCAGCAGCTCAGTAGCCGAACCGAACGGATACGGAGGGTTCATCAGCGACGCGCCACCGGTCGCCTCCTCATCACCCTCAACAATGAAGCCACCACCAATCGAATAGTAAGTGCGCTCCAACAACAGCTGCTCACCCGCAAACGCCGCAATCTTCATACCGTTCGTATGGCGCGGAAGAACCGTCAACGGACGCAGAGTCATATCCAGCTCACGGTAATTCACCACCGGGCCGTACACCTTCTGCTCCTCACCACCGGGCGCAGTCACACCGTACGCAGAGGACGGGTAACCAGCAAGCGGCAAAGTACCATCCACGCTATTGCGCTCAATCATCGCCTCAGAATCAGCGATATTGATAGTCTCCGGAACAAAACCACACAGGCCCTTCAACGCAGCACTCATCGTACCGTGACCAGCACCCGTAGCCGCCAACGAACCATACAAATCAACATGCACACCCGTCACACGGTCCAGCAGACCCTCATCAATCAGCTCCGCCACAAAACGGTTCGAAGCGCGCATCGGCCCCACCGTATGCGAACTCGAAGGGCCCACACCAACGCTGAACATCTCAAAAACACTGATGTCATACGGCAGAGCCTCTGCCTTCTTCTGGGCGCTGCTGGGCGCGCTCTGGTTAATAGCCACATTCTGTCCTTCAAATAAATAATGTCTGTGCACCGCACCAAAAGATACGCGCCCCTGAATGGAGGAACCACACATCAATCTGCGGTCTATAAGTGCGGACAATCACCCTTGACTGGCCGCTCTAATCCTAACGCACTTCAGAACCATCACAAACTAAGGTTCAGAACACCTCACGCCCTCCCTCGCTATTCAACGCCCACCTCACGGCGCAGAAAAGGCGCCGTGCCCACACGGGACACGACGCCTCTACCCTACAGATTATCTGCAGAAAAACTCTTACTTCTCACGCTTGTAGAACGGCAGAGCCACAACATCAAACGGAGCACGCTTACCGCGGATATCAACATCCACAGTAGAGCCAACCTCAGAGAACTCACGGTTCACCAGCGCCATAGCAATCGGGAAGCCCAAAGTCGGGGAAGGAATACCGGAGGTAACCTCACCAATCTCATTACCTTCAGCATCCACCAGCTTAGAACCGGCACGAGCAGGACGCTTCGCCTGAGCCTTCAGACCAACCAGGATACGCTTCGATTCACTCTTAGCCAACTCAGTCAGAGCCTCACGACCCACAAAGTTAGCAGCCTTCTTCTCCAGAGCAATCTCAACCAGGCGACCCAAACCGGACTCAAACGGAGTAATCTCAAGACCCAGCTCGTTACCGTACAGCGGCATACCAGCTTCAAGACGCAGGGAGTCACGAGAAGCCAGACCGGCAGGAATCATACCGAAAGGCTCACCGGCAGCAGCCAGCTTATCCCACAGCTCAACAGCGTTCTCATTCGGAACGAACAGCTCGAAGCCATCCTCACCGGTGTAACCGGTACGAGCCAGCAAAACATCAACGCCGGCAACAGTCAGCGGTACCGAAGCGTAGTACTTCAGCTCACGGACAGCCTCTTCATCAGACACGCCAGCAACCAGCAGAATCTCCTCAGCACGAGGACCCTGAACAGCCACCAGAGAAGTCTGCTCCGACTCATTCACAAACTCAACGTTGAAATCACCCAGGCGCTCGCTCATCGCCGCGAAGTCAGTGTCAATGTTCGCAGCGTTCGGAACAACCATGAACTCTTCATCGCCCAGACGGTAAGTAATCAGGTCGTCAATCACGCCGCCCTTGTCGTTGACCAGGATCGAGTACTTTGCCTTACCGACCTTCAGGATGGACATGTTCGACACCAGAGCGTAATCCAGGAACGCACCCGCATCCGGGCCGGTCACACGGAACTCACCCATGTGAGACAGGTCGAAAATACCGGCACGAGTACGGACAGCCTCGTGCTCAGCAACGTCGTTAGCATACTTCAGGGGCATATCCCAGCCACCAAAGTCGGTGAAAGAAGCGCCCAGCTTCTCGTGAACCGGGTACAGGGAGGTCTTCTTGGGGGACATTAGGTTCTCCTCACGCACAGCCTTGTGCTGTTATCGTTCAATCGTCGTAGATTTAGTTCACCCCCACAGACACGAGATACGCTGCGGAGGCGACCCCCACCCGTCCCCAGAAATCTGAGGACGGGTGAGGCGGGTAGACCGCTACAGCCTACCCAGGAGCGTTATAGGCTCCTTATGCTTCCAGATCGAAAGCCTCCATCGGGGGGCATTCGCACACGAAGTTACGGTCACCGCCAGCGCCATCAATACGACCCACCGAAGTGAAGTACTTGTTAGCGCGCAGGCTCGGAACCGGGAAAGCTGCCTGGGTACGGCTGTAGGGGCGATCCCACTCATCAGCGCTTACCACATCAACGGTGTGCGGTGCGTTGCGCAGAACCGAATCCTCCACAGCGACCTTGCCCTCAGCCACCTCGATAATCTCGTCGTAGATGGTCTCCATTGCCTCAATGAAACGGTCCAGCTCTTCCTTCGACTCAGACTCAGTCGGCTCAACCATCAGGGTGCCCGGAACCGGGAACGCCAGAGTCGGAGCGTGGAAGCCGAAGTCCATCAGACGCTTGCAGACATCCTCAGCGGTCACATGAGACTGATCGGTCAGCTGACGCAGATCCAGGATGCACTCGTGAGCGACCAGACCGCCGGGGCCGGTGTACAGCACCGGGTACTTGTCGTTGAGCTTCTTCGCAATGTAGTTAGCGTTCAGCACCGCGTACTGCGAAGAGTCCTTCAGACCCTGAGCACCAGTCATCGCAATGTACATCCAGCTAATCGGCAGAACACCGGCAGAACCGAAGAACGCCTGAGAAATCGGCAGTGCAGCATCGTTGGGGAGCTTACCTTCAGCATCAGCGCGGTATGCGTCGCCGGGCAGGAACTTCGCCAAGTGCTCACGAACAGCCAGCGGGCCAACACCGGGGCCGCCACCACCGTGAGGAATGGAGAAGGTCTTGTGCAGGTTCAGGTGCGAAACGTCGCCGCCGAACTTACCGGGCTGAGCGAAGCCCATCTGAGCGTTCAGGTTCGCGCCATCCAGGTACACCTGGCCGCCAGCCTCGTGAACCAGCTGGCAAACCTCAGCAACCTGCTCCTCAAACACACCGTGAGTGGAAGGGTAGGTAATCATGATGCCGGCAACCTTGGGGCCGTACTTCTCAATCTTTGCCTTCAGGTCGTCAACATCAATCGAACCGTCAGCCGCAGTTGCCACACCGGCAACCTTCAGACCAGCCAGAGCAGCAGATGCCGCGTTGGTGCCGTGAGCAGACAGCGGAATCAGGACGGTATCGCGCTCGTGGTCACCGTTAGCCTCATGGAAGGAACGGATAGCGCGCAGACCAGCGTACTCACCGGTCGCACCCGAGTTCGGCTGCAGCGAGATAGCATCGTAACCGGTAATAGCAACCAGCCACTCGCTCAAATCCTTAATCAGCTCGTGCCAGCCCTCAGCCTGATTCTCCGGGACCAGCGGGTGGATGTTCGCGAACTCAGGCCAGGAGATGGGCTCCATCTCAGCGGCCGCGTTCAGCTTCATAGTGCACGAACCCAGCGGAATCATGGTGCGGTCAAGTGCCAGATCCTTGTCAGCGAGGTGACGCAGGTAGCGCATCATCTCGGTCTCGGAACGGTACTTGTGGAAAATCGGGTGCTGCATGTAGTCATCGGTACGCAGCAGCTCAGCGGGCAGATCGTACTGTGCATCTGCCTCACCCAGGGTGCCGCCCAGAGCCTCAACCAGGCCCTTGAGCAGCTCCTCACCGTGAGACTCACCCACGGAAATACCGATGCGGTTCTCGTCGAAGCGGCGGATGTTCACGCCAGCTTCCAGAGCCTTCGCAACCAGCTCGTCGGCACGGCCAGCAGCCTCCACCACGACGGTGTCGAAGAAAGTATCGTGAGCGATACCGTAGCCCGCAGACTTCAGCGCGGTAGCAACACGAGCGGCATTAGTGTGCAGGCGGTTCGCGATAGCGCGCAGACCCTCAGGACCGTGGTACATCGCGTAAGCACCAGCAACAATCGCCAGCAGAGCCTGAGCAGTACAAATATTGGAAGTAGCCTTCTCACGGCGAATGTGCTGCTCACGAGTCTGCAGAGCCAGACGGTACGCAGGCTTACCAGCCGAATCCTTAGAAACACCCACCAGACGGCCAGGCATGGTACGCTCCATGCCCTTGTGAACAGCCATGTACGCAGCGTGGGGGCCACCGAAGAAGAAGGGCAGACCGAAACGCTGAGTGTTACCAACTGCGATATCAGCACCCAGCTCACCCGGAGACTTCAGCAGGGTCAGAGCCAACAGGTCAGCGACCACAGTGACCAGGGCGTTACGCTCCTTAGCGGCCTTAATCAGCGGCTCAATATCGCGAATATCGCCTTCATTGCCGGGGTACGCCAGGACGATACCGTACAGGTCGCCCTCAGGCAGACCCTCAGAGAAATCAGTAATGACGAAGGGAATGCCGAGCATCTCTGCACGGCCGCGAGTCACCGAAATAACCTGAGGCAGGCAACGGGAGTCAATCGCGAAGAAGCCATTCTTCACCTTGCGGTTCGCACGGTGCATCATGACAGCTGCCTCAGCTACTGCGGATGCCTCATCCAGCAGGGAGGAGTTTGCAATCTCCAGGCCGGTCAGCTCCATCACGGTGTTCTGGAAGTTCAGCAGAGCCTCCAGACGGCCCTGAGAAATCTCAGCCTGGTACGGGGTGTAAGAAGTGTAGAAACCGGGGTTTTCCAGAATGTTACGGCGCAGAACCGCGGGAGTTACTGCATCGTAGTATCCGGCACCAATCATCTGGGCGAGAACCTTATTCTTCGCAGCATAGCCGGCAATCTTTGCCTGAGCCTCATGCTCCGACAGCGGAGCAGGCAACTGCAATTCGCCGTCAAGGCGAATCTGCGAGGGGACAACAGCGTCCATCAGCGCATCCAGGGAAGAGTATCCCAGGGTTTCGAGCATCTGCTCTGCGTCTGCGGAACGGGGGCCGAGATGACGATCAATAAAGGACATAGGATTCTCCTATTAGTCGGCGCAAACCGTAGAGGGGTCACGTCGCGCTATTGCGACGAGTCGAACATCTTAAGTGTCCCACATCTCCACAAAGTTTTGCTAGCTTTACCAACATTTGACATGCCTAAACATCAAAGTCTTTTGCCCCGCTAAGCTCCCTCCCTGTTAGAGGAAAAACAGCAGAAACGCACAAAGCCCGGCTCGTTCTCTCCGAAGAGAAAACGAGCCGGACTCAGTCAAAGCAAACTTCACATACATCCCGCAGAAGGATGTATTAGAAGACCCTACTTAGCGTGGTTGGGCTTGCCACCGTGCGGCACGAGGAATGCCGACAGAAAGGCGAGGAACGCGGTCACGGCCAGCAGCATCAGACCGATGAAGTAGTTGTTCTCAGCCTGGTTGTAGGTTGCACCCATCACCAGCGGCGGGAAGAAACCACCCAGAGCGCCAGCAGCAGCAACCACACCGGACACCGCACCAACGTTCTTCGGATCAGCCGCACGAGCCACCCAGCCGAAGACCGAGCCGTGGCCCAGACCCAGAAGAGCAGCCATCAGGATGAAAACAGCACCATACACGTGCTCAGCATCAGGCTGGAACGCGGTAATAACTGCCAGGATCACCACACCACCCAGGGAGATGAGGGTGATAATCTTCGGACCGAACTTATCAGCCAGCACACCACCGAAGGGACGAGCAATCACAGCAGCAACCGCAAAGCCAGCCGCACGCATACCAGCGTCGTTAGCGTTGAAGTTGTAGATGTTGCTCAGGTAAGTAGGCAGGTAGTTCGAGAATGCCACGAACGCACCGAACACAACAGCGTAGAGGAAGCACAGCTGCCAAGTGGTCTTCACCTTGAATGCCTGAACAATCTTCGGCATCAGCGGAGTAACCTCACGGCCGATGGTTGCCGGGGAATCCTTCAAGAAGAAGAAAGAGATAGCAGCGGTTACAGCACAGATAACAGCAATCAGAACGTGAGTCTGGAAGTAACCAATACCCTGCACCAGGCGGGGGGTAGCGAATGCAGAAATTGCAGTACCCACCATGCCGGCACCGAACACACCGGTCGCAAAACCCTTCTTGGAAGCGTCATACCATGCGGAACTGAAGGGAATACCCACAGCGAACACGGTACCCGCAATACCCAGGAAGAATGCCACAACAAGCAACATGGGCAGCGAGTTCATCTGACCAGCAACACCAACCAGGAAGACCAGGGGTGCGCTAATCGCCAGAACAGCGGTGAACATAATACGACCACCGTAGCGGTCAGTCAGACCACCAACGGGAATACGGCCGATAGCGCCGATGAAAATCGGCATAGCAACCAGAAGGCTGGTCATACCAGCGTCCAGGTGCATCTGCTTTGCGTACATCTTCGCCAGCGGGCCAACGATGGTCCATGCCCAGAAACCAATGGTAGAGACGAAGGTAGCCAGCAGAACGTTACGGAGCTGACCATTCTTTAGGTCGTAGCTCGGTGCAGCAGGGGTGCTCATATTTCCTCTTTTGCAATATGGATATGTGTATTAGCGGTCGGCGCGCTCACGTGGGAGAGTACCTACCGGATCCCAACCTCGACGTGCACCAACACGCTGGCCGCCACGAGTGCGGTACACGGTGTAGGGGCGGAAGAGGTAGTGCAGGGGCACAGTCAGTGCATGCACCAGGCGGGTAAAGGGCCAAATGATGAACAGAACCATAGCCACCACGATGTGAATCTTGAAAGCCACGGGAATATTCACCATCAAAGCTACCTCAGGGTGGAAGTAGAACAGCGAACGGAACCAAACAGCGATGGTCTCACGGTAGTTGAAGTGAACCTCGTGACCATTCACCGGAGGCAAACCGCCCGAGGGGTTCACAGCCGAAACCAGAGTAGCCGCAGTGCCAGCGAGAATCACCAGGACCAGAATGACGTACATGAAAACGTCATTACGGGTGGTAGCCGAACGAACACGAGAGTTCGAAGCACGGCGACCAATCAGAATGAACATACCAACAATGGTTGCAATCGCGGCTGCAGAACCTACAACCAGCGCCATCATGTGGTAAGCGTCCTCCGACAAGACCAGGTCGGTAAACGACTTGGGAACCACCAGGCCACCAACGTGACCAAGGAAAACGGCCGCAAGACCGTAGTGGAACAGGGGCGAAGCAATGCGCAGCAGCTTCGATTCATAGACCTGGGACGAGCGGGTAGTCCATCCGAACTGGTCAGTACGGTAACGCCAAATGGTGCCACCAATCAGAACGACCAGCGCAACATAGGGCAGAACGCCCCACAGCAGGATGTCCACAATACCCGGATCGGCTACAGCCTGTGCAGCATGTCCTGCGTTCTCAGAAGCAAGTACGTACACGTGTTGTCTCCTCACAAGGGATAAAACTAGTTAGAACGCGCCGAAGCCTGCTGGAGCAGCTGATGATCAGCGTAACCATCCAAGCCAACAGTCTCGACGGGAGGGCCGTAGCCAGCCATCTTCTGAACCTCCTCCTGAGTCTGCGGAGAGACGCCAGGAAGGGTATCGCAGATGCTCTGCAACAACCCGTAGTGGGGCAGATTTCCGTCCTTCATGGACAGACGAAGAAGCTCAAGGGACGGACGGTACGCCTGCAAAGCGGAACGGCCCTTACGGCGATCCACCAACGCACAGAACTCCAGCACCAGCGGCAGGTAGTCCGGAAGCTCGCCATTCAAAACAGTAAACATACCGGAGTCGCGGTACATCTGCTTAAAACGCAGAAGAGTCTCACCACGGCGGCGGGTATCGCCATCGGTCCAGTAGGACAGATGCAGAGAATGACGACGCGAAAGGTCATACTCCTGCACGTACTCGGACTGCACATCCTCCAGGTCCTTAGAAGTCAGCCACTGCTGAACCGCATCAACGGCAGCAATGAAAGCCTCATCCTGAGTGGAAGCGGTAATCTCAACCAGTTCAGGCAGAACCTTCAGAGTTTCCTCATCGGGGTAGCCCAGGAGCATAGCGCTCACCTGGTAGATTACCGAGTCCTTATCCTCGCCGGGACCGTAATCGATATCGAACGGGTTCTCCGGCTGAGCCGGCTCCGAGACAGCAGCCTCGGAACCGGCTTTGCCCATGAGCTTGGAAAAGAATCCAGCCACTTATTACTTCTTTCCGGTGGTGTTCGGGAAGAGGCCGTCAGGACGGGAAGAACCGTCCCAGCTGAACAAGCTGACCTTGTTGTTAGCCTCGTAGACACCGGTGGACACGGGGGTCGGGCGACCCTCCATGTCGTTGAACGCATCGCCGTACATGCCGGGTCCGCCATCCACGCTCAGGGAGCAACCCATTTCCTCAAGGTTGTGGGCGTCCTCCATGTGAGCCTTCGGAATGACGTAACGCTCGTTGTACTTAGCGATAGCCATCAGGCGGTACATCTCGTACACCTGCTGACCGGTCATACCAACAGCCTGAGCAATCTCTTCGTTGCCTTCGCCACCGAGGTTGATATCACGCATGTACGAACGCATCGCAGCCAGACGGCGCAGAACGTTAGTAACAACCTCAGTATCGCCTGCGGTGAACAGCTCAGCCAGGTACTCAACCGGAATACGGAGAGACTCAATAGCACCGAACAGGTTGTTGCTGTTCTCTGCATCGTGTCCCTGCTCCTTGAGCAGATCAACAATCGGAGACAGCGGCGGCACGTACCAAACCATGGGCATGGTGCGGTACTCGGGGTGCAGGGGCAGAGCAACCTTCCACTCCTTCGCCAGCTTGTACACGGGCGACTTCTGAGCTGCAGTAATCCACGCATCGGGGATGTCGTTCTTACGAGCCTGCTCAATCACAGCCGGATCCGAAGGATCAAGCATCAGCGACAGCTGAGCCTCGTAGAGGTCCTTCTCATCCTCGACCGAAGCAGCCTCAGTCACGCGGTCTGCATCGTAGAGGAAGATACCGATGTAGCGCATACGACCAACACAGGTCTCCGCACACACGGTCGGGATACCAGCCTCAATACGGGGGTAGCAGAAGGTACACTTCTCAGCCTTACCCGTCTTGTGGTTGAAGTACACCTTCTTGTAGGGGCAGCCGGTGATGCACTGACGCCAACCGCGGCAACGGTCCTGGTCAACCAGAACGATGCCGTCCTCAGCACGCTTGTAGATAGCGCCGGAGGGGCAGGAAGCCATGCAGGAGGGGTTCAAGCAGTGCTCACAAATACGAGGCAGGTAGAACATGAAGGTCTGCTCGAACTCGAACTTAATCTTGTCCTCAGCCTTCTTGCGAACCTTCTCCACCAGCGGGTCCAGGTGACCGTACTCGGTCGCACCAGCCAGGTTGTCGTCCCAGTTCATACCCCACTCAACCTTGGTGTCCTCACCGGTGATGAGGGAGATCGGCTTAGCAGCCGGGAAGTCATCACCCAGAGGAGCACTGGTCAGGTTCTGGTAATCGTAGGTCCAGGGCTCGTAGTAGTCGTTCAGCTCGGGCTGAATCGGGGAAGCGAAAATCGTGAAGAGCTTCTGGAAGCGGTTACCGCTCTTGAGCTCCAGACGACCGCGCTTGTTCAGCACCCAGCCGCCCTTCCACTTCTCCTGATCCTCGTAACGGCGGGGGTAACCCTGACCGGGACGAGTCTCAACGTTGTTGAACCAGACGTACTCGGTACCGGCTCGGTTCGTCCATGCCTGCTTACAGGTCACGGAGCAGGTGTGGCAGCCGATGCACTTATCGAGCGCCATCACCATAGCAACTTGTGCCATAACGCGCATTAGAAAGTTACCTCCTGGGACTTACGGCGACGGATGTACGAGACGATATCTCGCTGGTTACCGGTCGGTCCAAGATAGTTGAAGGCGAACGCCTGGTGAGCGTAGCCACCAATCATGTGGGTAGGCTTCAGAAGAATACGGGTCACCGAGTTGTGAATACCACCGCGCTTACCGGTGACTTCAGACTTCGGGCTAACCATACGCTCCTGAGCGTGGTAAACGTAGCAGACACCCTCGGGCATACGGTGCGAAACGACCGCGCGGCCGACGAAGACACCGTTGGTGTTCACACACTCAATCCACTCGCCGTCCTTGACGCCAATCTTCTCAGCGTCCTGCGGGCTCATCCACGCAACCGGACCGCCACGGAACATGCTGAGCATGTAGTGGTTGTCGAAGTACTGCGAGTGGATTGCCCACTTGTTGTGCGGGGTCAGGTAGCGAACAGCAACCGAAACACCATCGGTAGTACCGAGCTCGGGCTCGTTGTACAGGCCGGTCATGTCCAGCGGCGGACGGTAAATCGGCAGAGCCTCGCCCATTTCGTGCATCCAGTCGTGGTCGAGGAAGAAGTGCATACGGCCGGTCAGAGTGTGGAACGGCTTCTTCTTCTCGATGTTGACGGTGAACGGAGCGTAGCGGCGACCGCCGGTTTCCGAACCGGACCACTCGGGGGAAGTCATCACGGGCTGCGGTGCGGCCTGGGTCATGGGGAAGGTGATACGACGTTCCTCGTTACCTTCTGCCAGGTCCATCAGGTGCAGACCGGTCTGCTTCTCGAGCTCCTTGAAGCCCTTGACAGCGACCGCGCCGTTAGCGGTACCGGAAATCATGAGGATTGCTTCAGAAATCTTCACGTCGGTATCCAGTGCCGGACGGCCTGCGCCCTTACCGGAGTCCATCACACCGAATTCCTTAGCCATCTTCGCGACTTCGTCCTTCAGATCGTAAGTGATGAACTTAGTGGTGGCACCGAGCTTGTCGAACAGCGGGCCAACGGTGGTGTACATGTCGTACAGTGCGCCGTAGTCACGCTCGACAGTGACGAAGTTCGGCATGTTCTTGCCGGGCACGCCCACCATACCGGGGGTGTTCTTCCAGTCGGGTGCGTGACCGCCGGGCTGAGCAATCTGGCCGGGGGTGTCGTGCAGCAGCGGGACCGAAACGATGTCCTTGCGGACGCCGAGGTGCTTCTTAGCCAGGCGAGAGAACTCGTATGCCAGAGCCTTGAAGGTCTCGTGGTCGGTCTTTGCCTCCCACGGCGGGTCAATCGCCGGGGAGAACGCGTGCAGGAACGGGTGCATATCGGTCGAGGAGATATCGTGCTTCTCGTACCAGGTAGCAGTCGGCAGAACGATGTCAGACAGCAGGGTCGTGGTAGTCATACGGAAGTCCGAGGTGACCAGCAGATCCAGCTTGCCCTGAGGTGCGTCGTCGACCCACTTCACTTCGTTCGGGTGCTTCTCCGCGTCGGAACCCTGGACGTTGTCCATACTACCGACCAGGTGCTTCAGGAAGTAACTCTCACCCTTAGCGGAGGAACCGAACAGGTTCGAACGCCACAGGGTCAGGGTACGAGGCCAGTTGACGGGGTTGTCGACGTCCTCAACGGAGAACTCCAGGTCACCGGAGTTCAGGCGCTGTGCAATGTAGTCCGCGTTCGAGGAAGCCTCGCCGCGTGCCACTGCCTGCTCTGCCTTATCAGCCAGTTCCATCGGGTTCTCGGGGAACTGCGGGAAGAACGGCATCCAGCCCATGCGCACGGAGCGTGCCACAACGTCAGCAGTGTGCACATCGCGCAACTCACCCTTAGCCAGCGGGGACTGCAGGTAATCGGTGGAGTATGCATCCTGACGGAACTGGTCAGTGTGCATGTACCAGAAGCCGGTACCAATCATGTGACGCGGCGGGCGGCTCCAGTCCAGAGCGTTAGCAATGTTGGTCAGACCGGTCAGCGGACGTGCCTTCTCCTGGCCCACGTAGTGAGCCCAACCGCCACCGTTACGGCCCTGGGAACCGGTCAGGTTCAGCAGGGCGAGGATAGCGCGGTAGGTGGTGTCAGCGTGGTACCACTGGCAGATACCTGCACCGAAGATGATCATGGAGCGGCCGCCGGAATCCAGGGCGCTCTTAGCGAACTCGCGGGCAACGCGGATAACAGCCTCGGCGGGGACAGAAGTAATCTGTTCCTGCCATGCCGGGGTGTTCTGGACGTTCCAGTCCTCGTAGTCCTTAGCCCAGGTACCGGGCAGGCCCTCGCGGCCCACACCGTAGTGTGCCAGCATGATGTCGAAGACAGTGGTGACTTCGTGGCCTTCAACGTAGGCTACGGGCACACCGCGGGTAATGACGTCGCCGTGACCCTTCGGGTTATCGAAGGTCGGCATCTTGATTTCCACGGCTGCGGTCTGGCCCTGGGGCAGGTCGCGAATCGACAGAATCGGCTTACGACCCTGCAGGTCCAGGTTCCACTTGCCCTGGTCTTCCTGAGCGTAACGGTGACCCATGGTGCCGTTGGGCACGAAGACCTCACCGGTCTCGCGGTCCATCAGGACAGGCTTGAAGTCAGCGTTCTGCTGCTCAGCCTCACCAGCAAGCTTTGCAGCGGTCAGGAACTTGGAGGGGACCTTCACGCCGTCTTCGCGGGTTTCCAGGGTGACCAGGAAGGGAAGGTCGGTGTAGGTCAGGGAGAAGTCCTCAAAGAACTCGACACGCTGGTCGACATAGTTCTCCTTGAGGATGACGTGACCCATTGCCATAGCCAGTGCCGCGTCGGTACCTGCCTGTGCGGGCAGCCACTCGTCAGCAAACTTGGTGTTGTCGGCGTAGTCGGGGCTCACGGTGACAACCTTGGTACCGCGGTAGCGGACCTCGGAGACCCAGTGAGCATCCGGGGTACGGGTCAGCGGAACGTTTGCACCCCACATGATGAGGTATGCAGCGTCCCACCAGTCGCCGGACTCGGGAACGTCGGTCTGGTCGCCGAAGACCTGCGGGGAAGCCACGGGAAGGTCGGCATACCAGTCGTAGAAGCTGGTCATGACACCACCGGTCAGCTGGATGTAGCGAACACCCGCGCTGAAGGAGGTCATGGACATTGCCGGAATCGGGGTGAAGCCGGTGTTACGGTCGGGACCGTAGTACTTGATGGTGTGCACGTGAGCAGCAGCCATCAGCTCAAGAGCCTCAGCCCAGGTCGAGCGCACCAGACCACCCTTACCACGTGCGTTAACGTAGCGTGCACGCTTGGCGGGGTCGGACACGATGGAGTGGAAGGCGTCCACGGGATCGTTGTGGATTGCCTTCGCTTCGCGGTACATCTCCAGCAGGAGACCGCGAACGTAGGGGTACTTAACGCGAGTGGGAGAGTAGGTGTACCACGAGAACGCTGCACCGCGGGGGCAGCCGCGGGGCTCGTACTCGGGGCGGTCGGGACCAACCGTGGGGTAGTCGGTTTCCTGTGCTTCCCAGGTGATAATGCCATCCTTGACATACACCTTCCAGGAGCAGGAGCCGGTGCAGTTCACGCCGTGGGTAGAGCGAACTTCCTTATCGTGGCTCCAACGGTCGCGGTAGAAGGCGTCACCTTCACGGCCGCCTTCACGGAAGACGGCGCGGCCGTCTTCAGTCTCATCCCAGCGGGAGAAGAACTTACCGAACTTAATCAGCTGATCGGTAAGGGGGCCATCCGGGCCCTTAATCTGTGATGCTTGTTCCATACTGCCCAATATATCTGAAATTTGGCATGGAAAATACGAGATAAAAACCTTGCCTAATTCATGCGAAATAAGGGTGTTTTAGACCGTAAGCCAGGCAGAAATTCCGCCCTCCAACATATACACAGAACGCCCTACCAAAGGGGCAATTTCGCGAGCCGCCTCAACCGTTCTAGCGTATCCAGTGCAGTAAATAACGATTTTCTGGGCATTTGCGGGGATTTTACGCTCAATCAAGGCCTTTAAAACACTATTCCGACCGGCCTCCAGCAACTCAGTCAGAGGAAGATTAATAGCCCCATCAATAGCAAAAGCTTCGAATTCCACCTGCTCACGGACGTCCAAAAGGGCAATATTTTCATCCGATGACAGCTTTTTAAGGTCCTGGGCACTTATGGGACGAGGCGTCGAATCAGTAGAAGAGCTAGTAAAATCCTGAGAAATATTACGAATTGTTACATAATTTTTGGGCTTATAACTCGTTTCTTGAGGCAAAACGACACTTTTCTTAGGTACAGCTTGCACGCTAGCTACGAGAGGTATATATTCCCACCTCCCGCTTAACGCCGAATATAGGCCAACCTCACCCATGAGTGGCTCCCCCACCCCGGTCAACAGCTTCACGGCCTCCATAGCCATAGCAGCACCCACCACACCAGCCATAGCGCCCACCACGCCAGCAGTACTACACGAAGGCACACTACCGGCAGCAGGAGCATGAGGGTACAAATCCTCATACACCGGACCGTGTCCCGCCCAAAACACACTCAACTGCGCATCAAAGCCAAGAATCGCAGCCCACACATGCGCAATCCCAGCACGCGCCGCCGCCGCCGACACCATATAACGCGACTCAAAATTATCGCTACCATCCAGCACCAAATCAGCGCCAGACAGCAAATCATCAACATTCGCCTCCGTTAAACGCTCACGCACCGGCACAACCTCAATAAAAGGATTCAGCGAGCGCAAAGACTCAGCGGCAGAGTCAGCCTTAGAATTACCCACCCTGGCGTGCGTATGAATCACCTGGCGGTGCAGATTCGAAGCATCCACGACGTCATCATCAACCACCACAATCTGACCGACCCCGGCACCCGCCAGGTACAGCAGCGCGGGAGCACCCAAACCGCCAGCGCCAAGCACCACCACTCGCGCACGCTTGAGTGCCAGCTGAGCTTCGTACCCCATTTCGGGCAGAATCAGCTGACGAGAGTAGAACGCACGCTCAGCGGCAGAGAGCTCGCTCGTGCTACGAGAGGTGTGAGAAGACATAGGGGTTCCTCGCATCAAATAGTAGAGGTGGCTTGAACTTTAGGGATCCAAGCGTCAAGGAGAATAAGCCTGCCCGAGAGAAATCCCCCTGACAGGCTTATATTCAGAATATTCAGAAGGCTAAGCGGGCGAAGTATCCACGCCAACCCACTCGATGCTTCCATCGAGCAGTTCCTGTTCCTTCCAAATCGGTACACGAGCCTTCACCCGGTCAGCCACCAGCTCGCAAGCATCAAACGCACGGCCACGGTGAGCAGCCGCAGCCATCACGGTCAGAGCCGACTCGCCAATAGCAATCGGACCCACACGGTGCACGGCCCACAGACGCACGCCATCCAGCTCGGCGGCAACCTCAGCAGCAACCTCCGCAATATACTCTCGAGCCTGCGGATGCGCGCTATAAGACAGCCCGCGCACCGCGCTACCGTGATCATGGTTGCGCACAATGCCGTCAAAAATTACCAGGGCACCCATGGCGTCAGTCATGACCTCAGCCTTAGCCGCCGCGTACAGCGGTTCCAGGGGCGCCTCCGTAATATCGGTGAACACCACGGTCGAGCCGCTCGGCTCAGCACCGTGGGCGCCCGAGTGGTCCAGGGATTCTTCCTTCTGCGGCTTAGTGGTCATGGTAGTCCTCCATCTGACGGCAAATGTGCTCAACAAGCGGGTCTAGGGTCGCCACGCCGTCCTTCACGCCACCGCGCGAACCGGGCAGGGTCATCACGAAGGTACGGTCAATCACGCCCGCCACGCCGCGTGAAAGCACAGCCGCGGGAACGTTCTTCAGACCGTTCATCCAGAAGGCATGCATAACGCCGGGAACTTCCTTATCCAGGTGGGGGCGAACCGCCTCCACGGTCTGGTCGTCAGAGTTCAGGCCGGTACCGCCGCTGGTCAGGATGAACGTCGGCAGGTTACCGTTCTTCTTGCCCTCGGCCACCAAGGTGTTGAAGTACTCGACAATCTCACGGTCTTCAATGACCACGGCATCCGGGGTGTCAAAGCCGCGCGAGCGCAACCACTCCACGGCGATGGGGCCGGACTTATCCTCGTACACGCCGCGGGCTGCGCGGGTGGAGGCGACAATAACCAGGCCGGTGAGGTTCTCGGGCATGGTGTAGTCTTCGCTACTCATTGGCTTTCCTTTTCTGTATCTATCAGGTGACGGGGTGTGCCGCCGTAGCTTAGGAGTCCTCGCGGACGGACCAGTCGCCGGACTTGCCGCCACTCTTCTCCAGAACACGGATATCGGTAATGACGGCGTACTTATCGACTGCCTTGATCATGTCGAAAACGGTCAGTGCCGCCGAGGAGACGGCGGTGAGCGCCTCCATCTCTACGCCGGTGACGCCGCGGGTCTTCACGGACGCCTCAATACGCACGAAGTCGGTACCGCGCTCAAAGTCCACCGTGATCTTGCCCAGGGGCAGCGGGTGGCAGAGAGGAATGATTTCCGGGGTGCGCTTAGCACCCATAATGCCGGCAACACGTGCAACCGGAAGCGCGTCGCCCTTGGGCAGGTCTGCATCAAAAATCATGGCGATGACGTCTTCGCGGGTGCGCACGGTTGCCTCCGCCAGGGCGGTGCGGGTGGTGACCGACTTCTCCGTAACGTCCACCATGTGTGCTGAGCCGTCGGCGCGCACGTGGGTCAGTTCCTGGTTGGGCTGCGAGGTAGAGGTCATCGTTTCTCCTGGCTTCAGCGCGGTATTCTTCTGCCGCGAATCGTTACTTAGTATGAGTCTCAATTATTCCTTGTCGTTCACGCAAGGAACAACGCGGGTGTGTTTCGCTTAGTTATCGGTGAGGCGAATGCGGTGGTAGGGTACCGCTTCTCCCCCGGTGTAGGTGGTTCCGGGCGCCAGCTCGATGAGCACATCCGCCTGGGCGGCGCGGTGCAGCAGGTGCGAGCCTGAGAGGACGTCCGGGTAGAGCTCCACCCGGTAGGTTCCGGGTTCCACCTCGACCATGGCGAGGGTGCCGCGCAGGAACTGGCGTTTGGCCGCCGGTGCGGTGAGCGGGGTTTCGGTGACGAGCACGCCTCGCGGTGCGTTATTCAAGGTCGCTTGTTCGGAGGCGACCGCGTAGGGCACACCGTAGGGACCGCCAGCACGCAGGTAGGGGCGCAGAATCAGCGCGTACGAGATGAGCGTGCTCACTGGGTTTCCGGGGAAGGAGATCATGGGCACGCGGTGGCCCTTGAAGTCGAGCAGGTTCACGCCCTGGGGGCCGCCGGGCTGCTGGCTGACGTGGCCAAACCAGGAGACGGGCACCAGAATATCGGCTTCGTGTGCCTTGGCGATGGCGTTACGGACCACCTCGTATTTGCCGTGGCTAATACCACCCGAGGTGATGATGATGTCCGGTTTGAAGCTCTCGTACTCTGCTACGAGGCGGTGCACCAGCTCTACCGGGTCGTCACCGATAGCGATGCGGCGCACCTCCGCTCCGTCTTCGCGGAGCATGGCGGTGAGCATGGGTCCGTTGGCGTCAAAAATCTGGCCCTGGCCAAGTTCCTGAGTGGTGGCGCTTCCATCTTCTTCAACGCCGGAGAGGATCTCGTCGCCGCCGGTGCACACGAGCACGCGAGGACCAGCCGCAACGGTCAGGCGTGCGTAGCCCTGGGATGCGAGCGCACCAAGCATGGCGGGGGTGATGCGTTCACCGGCGCGTGCGAGGACCTGGCCGGTGACGACGTCTTCGCCGCGGCGGCGCACGAATTGTCCGGGCTTGCCGGGGGCGAGTTTGACCTTTTCGCTGGGGCTGCCGAAGGACTCGGGTAGGTCGGGATATTCGATGCGTTCAGACTGTTCGACGGGGATGACGGCGTCGTAGCCCTTAGGCATGGGCGCGCCGGTCATGATGGGGTAGGTCAGGTCGTCAGAGGAGCGGGAACGTTGGAGGGGGCGGCCAGCGGGGATTTCGCGTCCGACGGTGAAGATGCGGTCTTCGCGTTCTGCGGCTTCGGCGGTGAGGGCGTAGCCGTCCATTTGGGAGTTGTCGAAGCTGGGTACGTCCATGCGTGCGGTGACGTCTTGGGCGAGGATGCGTCCTGCCGCGTGGTAGAGGGGAACCGTTTCTGCGGTGCCGATGAAGACTTCGCGCAGCAGTAGCGCCAGGTAGGCGCGGTATTCCTCGGTGCTGGGGGTTCCGTTGAATTCGGGGGCAATCATGGCGGTTCCAATCGTGCGGCGGCGGTTATGACTAGTGTAGGTGTGTTTTTGTGGGCTGGTAAATGCAGTTTCGCCTAAGGACCGGTATGCTCCCGGTGGTGTGCGGGGCAAGCGACGGGGTGGTTTATCGGGTGCTTTCGCGTAGTTTTTTCAGAGCGCGGATCAGGCCGAGGACCCCGAAGATTCCTAGGTAGAGGCTGATGAGAATCAGGGCGCTTCCGAGGGCGCTGGGGATGTCGCTGCTGTTGATGGCCAGGTCGATGGCGAGGGGTATGGTTTGGGTTTTGCCTTGCACGTTGCCGGCGAAGGTGACGGTTGCGCCGTATTCGCCGAGGGCACGGGCGAAGGAGAGCAGGAAAGCGGTGGCAAGGCCGGGCGCAGCGAGGGGTAGCAGCACTTTGAAAGTAATTTCTGCGGGTTTAGCGCCTTCGACGAGGGCAATTTCTTCGTATTCGCGGGGAATAGCCTGCAGGGTGGTGACCGCAGTGGCAACGAAGAAGGGTAGGGCGACGAATACCTGGGCGATAATCACCGCGTTGGGGGTGAATGGAATAGAGATTCCCGACTGGTAGAGGTAGGTGCCAATCATGCCTTTGCGTCCCCAGAAGAAGAGTAGCCCGAGGCCGGAGACAACCGGAGAGAGAATCACCGGGGTGTAGATGATGGCGTAGAGGACCGACCCAAACCGGTGTAGCCGCGAGCGATTGAGCACTTTGGAGAGCACAAGCGCCAGGGGCGCGCCGAGAAGCCCGCAGATGAGGGTGGATGCGGCGGCGGTGCTGAGGGAGAGGTTCGCCGCCCCGAGCACCTGCGGGGTGAAGATACTGCCGAGCTGGCTCCAGGGGATGTTGAGGAAGAGCCCGAGGAGCGGTCCGGCAATGAGGAAAATACCCAGCGACGCCGGAACCAGGAAGAGCACGGGCACGGAGGCGAAGAGTCTGCTTCCGGGTGTGCTTGAGGTTCCGGCGTTGCGGCGGGTAGCGGTAGTGTCTGTCATGGGTGGTGAGACGTGGGTTGTTCCCTACTGTGTTGAATTACTGTGCGGTGTTGAAGCCGTACTCGGTGAGGATCTTCTTCGCCTCGTCGGAGTTCTTCAACCATTCGTTGAACTTCTTCGCGGTTTCGGAGGAGGAGCCGGTCTTGCTCAGCGCTGCGGGGTATTCGTTGCGTTCCACGTCGGTCAGTTCGACGGAGCCGAGGTTGACGCCCTTCTTCTTGGCTGCGGCGAGGTCGGTGGTGTAGATGAAGCCTGCATCGGCGTTACCGGTGGTGACCTTGGTTGCTACGTCGGTGACCTTGCTTTCGGTGGTTGCGTTCTTGAGGGTGATGTCGTGCTTCTTCAGTTCCTGGTGGGCGATGGTGCCGCAGGGGACGTCTTCTTTGCAGACTGCGACGACGCCGTCGGTGGTCTTGAGGTCGTCGAGGCTGTTGATCTTGCCGGGGTTGCCTTCAGCGGTGACGAGCACGAGCTTATTGGTGACCAGAACGTTGGTTTCGGAGCCGGAGAACTGGTCGAGTTTCTTTGCCTTGTCCATGTTCTTGGTGTCTGCGGTGATGAGCAGGTCGGGGGTTGCGCCCTGCTCAATCTGGTTGACGAGCTTTGCGGAGCCTTCGTAGACGAAGGTGACGTCCACGCCGGGGTTGGCGGCTTCGTATGCCTTTTCGAGGTCTGCGCCGGCGTTGTTCAGGGAGGCTGCGGCGAAGACTTCGACCTTGCCGGAGGCAGCCTGACTGCTTGCCGCAGACGAGGAGGAAGATGAGGAGGAGCTCTGGGGGGCGCCGCATCCGGTGAGAGCGAGGGTTGCGGCGGCGAGCGCGCTGAGGGCTGCGAGGGGGGTCTTCATGAAATTTGTTTCCTTGATGGTTTCGTACTCTTGCGGTGGTGAGGTGCGTCCATGTGTGGGCTCTGTATGACGTTTTGTGTACTTCCCTAGCTTGTACACGTTGTTTTCCTCGTGGTGGTCTGCGGTGGCGCAGTTGTAACTTACCCTGCACACACTATGTACGGGGCGCCGGAACATGGAATAATCATATTGTCACCTGAAATATGCAAATTTTCCACATAGGTTTTACATGGCGTACACGGCAAATTCGACCTCTTCTGAGCTCATTGCGGGCCCAACGTTAAGCACCTTATCTTCTGCGGAGGGTAACGGGGCTGCTTTTGTGACACCCCAAAAATCTGAGAATGGCGTAAATGTACAGCGTAAGCTCCCGAATATTACGAATAGCGGTCCGCTCTTGGACCGTTGGGGTCGTGTGGCGACTGATCTTCGTATCTCGCTGACCGATAAATGTAATCTTCGTTGCATTTATTGCATGCCGGCGGATGGTTTGCAGTGGCTCCCGAAGGAGAATCTGCTCTCCGCCGAGGAGATTGCGCGCCTTGCCGATATTGCGATTACTGAGCTGGGCGTTGAGGAGATCCGCTTTACCGGTGGCGAGCCGCTGGTGCGCGCCGATTTGGTGGATATTATTTCCCGCATCCACCAGGCGCATCCGGATGTTCCGCTTGCTATTACGACGAACGGTATTGGTTTGGAGAAGCGTGCCGCCGCGCTGGCGGAGGCTGGTCTGACCCGCATCAATGTTTCTCTGGATACGATTTGCCGTGAGACCTTTGCCGAGCTGACCCGCCGCGATAAGCTCGACGCCGTGCTCAAGGGCATCGATGGTGCAGCGGAGGCTGGCCTGTGGCCGATCAAGATTAATGCTGTGCTGATGCCGGGTCTGAATGATGATCAGGCTCCGGAGCTTCTGCGTTGGGCGTTGGCGGGCGGCTATCAGCTGCGTTTCATTGAGCAGATGCCGCTGGATGCTGATAACCGTTGGACCCGTGAGGGCACGATTACCGCCGCTGAGATTCGCGAGAAACTGTCGGCTGAGTATGTTCTGGGTTCGGTGGCGGAGGCGCGCGGCGACTCCCCCGCTCAGCTGTGGGAGGTGTACCCGCTCGGTACTGCCCTGGATGAGGCGGGCTTCCCTGCTGACGGTACCGAGTCGCTGGGCCGTGTGGGTATTATCGCCTCGGTCACGGAGTCGTTCTGCAATGCATGCACCCGCACCCGCCTGACGGCGGACGGTAAGATTCGTTCCTGCTTGTTCTCCGACACCGAGACTGATTTGATGCAGCTTCTGCGTTCCGGTGCCGACGATCAGCAGCTGGCTCTGCGCTGGCGTGAGGGCATGTGGTTTAAGCCGCGAGCTCACGGCAAAGAAGACGCTGACTTCGATATTGAGGAGTTCGCCAAGGCGAGCCGCTCGATGAGCGCTATTGGTGGCTAGGAAAGCCGCTGATTCATCAGCCGAAGGTGCGCGGATAAGGCTTTTTATTGGCATCTTGCGCCCGTGATTTTCGGCTGTCCCCTGACTTAGGATTGAGGAGCATTATGCAGGTTCATTTTTTCGCTGCCGCACGTTCTGCGGCGGGTACCACGCAGCTGTCGGTACCTTTGGCTGAGTTACCGTCGGCAACTCTTGGCGCGCTCGTTGAGCATCTGGGTCAGAGCTTGGAGGGTACGACCCCGTCGGGTCTGACTCTTGCGCAGGTGATGGAGCAGTGCTCGTTCCTGGTCAACGGCGCCCGCTCGGATGCGCAGGCACCTCTGCAGGATGCCGACCGTGTGGACGTTCTGCCTCCCTTTGCGGGTGGATAATGCGGGCGGATAAAATGCCCGGTTCTGTACTTCCCGCTGGGGGCGATTTTTCGTGCGCCGCGGTCGTTGTTGCCGGAGGTGCTTCTCGCCGCCTGAACCACGTGCCGAAGGCGTCCCTGTCTGATGGTACGAATACTCTGCTGGATTGTGCTCTGGAGGCGGTGGCCGCCGCATCCCCGCGCGTGGTGGTGGGTCCTGAGAGCCTACCCTTGCCGTCGGGGGTGTTGCGTACTCGTGAGGATCCGCCGTTTTCGGGTCCTGCCGCGGCGATTCATGCCGGTTTGGAGTGCATTGCGGCCGATTGCGAGCGCTCGCAGATTCCTGTGCCCGACTGGTGCCTGATTTTGGGTGTGGATACTCCGCGTATTGCCCCGGCGGTTCAACAGCTGATTACTGCGGCGCAAAGTGCTGAGCGCACGGCGGGCTTCTCCCCTACTGATTCGGAATCATTTGAGGGTGCTGAATCATCTGCAGGTTTCTGGGGTGTTTCTGAGGGTATCTATCAGCCGCTGGTTGGTATCTACCGTTTTGAGGCAATTCGTTCGGTCTTTTCGGCCGGCACCACCAACGCTTCTGTTCGTTCTTTTTTGCGCCGTTTGAACCCGGTGGCGGTTCAGATGTCTGCCGCTGATACCGCCGATGTTGATACGTGGGAGCAGGCGCAGGCGCTGGGTTATACGACTTCGCTTTGGTCAAGCTATTAGTAGCTGAGCTACCGCAGTGTGATATTAGGGCCTGACTACGAGTACCCTAGGTGATAAGTCTTGGCTTTAGATGCCGTGTACATGTAGCGTTTTTGAGCTCGCGCGCTGTTGCGCGTCCCGCACACACTTTTACGAGGTACGATGTCTCACCATATTCCTTCTGTTTCGTGGCAGCAGGCCCGCCAGATTTTGCATGAGCAGGGCCTGGAGATTGCACACCATGTGAAGACGGAGTCTTTGCCGCTGCTGGCGACAATTGACCACTATTTGGCGGATGATGTTTATTCGATGATGCCGGTGCCCCACTATAGCTCCTCGGCGATGGACGGTTACGCTGTGGCGGGTGCACCTCCGTGGCGTCTGGTGACTCCGGCGTATCCGGAGGATTCTCGCGCTAATATTCACCGTCTGACGGTGCCGATTGCTCCGGGTGAGGCGACCCCGATTTTGACGGGTGGTTTGCTCCCTGAGGGCGCTGAGGCGATTGTGCGCGAGGAGCATTCGCGCCTGTATGAGGGTGCGGAGGCTTCGTCTCGCCCTGGTGTAGCTGCTCATTTGGAGACTCAGTCCAGTATTCATTACCTGGATATGGCGGAGGGTTTTGAGCCTCCGGCGCCGGGTGCTGATATTCGCCATGCTGGTGTTGAGCTGGAGCGTGGCGAGTTGTTGGCGCGCCACGGTGACCGTATTTCTGCGCGTATGGCGGCGTTTTTGGGCATGAATGGTTTTGATGAGTTGCCGGTGTACGCCCCGATTCCGGTGCGTTGCGCGTTTACGGGTAATGAGGTCATTACGTTTGGTGTGCCTGCGCCTGGTCAGGTGCGTGATGCGTTTGGCGGCTTCATGGAGCATGCGATTATTTCTGCAGGCTGCGAGGCGCGCCCTTCGATTCGTTTGGCGGATGTTGAGTCTGAGTTCCGCACGTTCTTGTCCACGTCGACGGCTCGTGTGCTGGTGTTTACGGGCGGGTCGAGCACCTCGGGTGTTGATTTGGTGCGTAAGGTGCTCAACGACATGGGCGCAACCTATTTGTTTGAGTCGGTGGATGTGCGTCCGGGCCATCCGGCATTGGCTGCGCGTCTGCCGGTTCCGGAGACTGGCCCGAATTCGGGTCGTGAGCGTTTTGTGCTGGGTCTGCCGGGTAATCCTTTGGCGGCTTACACTGCCCTGTATTCGTATTTGCCGCCGCTTCTGGCTGGCATGAGGGACATGCCTCTGCCGGAGCTGGATTCGGCGGTTCTGGGTGAGCCTGTTGATACTTTGCGTAAGCCGGCGGGGGCTCGTCTGCTTCCTGTGTCGGTGCATGATGGTGTGGCGTATCCTCTGCCGAAGTCGGCGTCGCATATGCTGTCCTCGTTGGCGGCGGCTACTCACTGCGCGGTGTTGGATGATTCTTCGGTTCGGGGTTCTGCCCATGAGGTGGGAGCTCGGGTTCCGATTATTCCGGTGCTGTAGTAAGGCGCTATTTTCCGGCGTTGAAATGTTTATGCGGTATGCGGTCGGGGTATAGTAGAGAGATATGTCAATCGTTTAGCATACCGAAGGGAGCCCCCGTGGCTAAGCCCAAACTCAGCGACGTTGCAGCCCTGGCGGGAGTCTCCCCCACCACGGTCTCCCGCGTGCTCAACAACCGCGGCTACCTGAGCGAAAGCACCCGCACCAAGGTCCACGAGGCAATGCGGGAACTCGGCTACCGCCCCAACGCCATCGCCCGCAGCCTGCAGGGCCAGCGCTCGCAGATGGTGGGCCTCATCTTCCCCACGGTCGCAAACCCCTTCTACGGGGAGATGGTGTACCGCCTCGAAAGTTACCTTGCTGAAGCAGGCTACCGGGTCATTCTCTGCAATAGCGATGACCACCCCGAACAAGAGAAGCGCTACCTGGAGATGCTTTTCTCCAACCAGGTGGACGGCATTATCAGCGGCGCGCACTCTGACGCGCTGGTGAATATTCCGCACGCCCAGGCTCCCCTGGTGACCGTGGACCGCCTCGAAAGCGGCTTTTACCCGAATGTCCGCTCCGATAATTACGGAGGCGCTCGCGCCGCCACGGAGCACCTCATCGCCACGGGTGCGCAGAATATTGTGCACGTAACTTCTACCCTGGGTGAGCACAATGAGCGTCAGCGAGGCTACCGTGAGGCAATGCTTGAGGCTAATCTAGTGCCGGAGTTCGTGGAGCTGGGCTTCCGCCCCCCGCTGGGCATCAAGCGTGAGGTGCTCTACCGCTACCTGGATGAGCGTGCCGATAGCCCCGAGCCGGTGGACGCGGTCTTCGCCTCCAACGATAATTACGCCGCACTCACCCTGGGCTGGGCGCGTGCTCGAGGCATCCGTGTTCCTGAGGATTTCCAGGTGATTGGCTATGACGGCACGCAGAGCGTTCAGTTGCTCATGCCGGAGCTTGCGACGGTGGTTCAGCCGATTGAGGGCATGGCAGAGCGTACCGCGCAGCGTCTGCTGGAGCTCATTGAGCTACAGCAGCAGGATTCCCCCGCCGATCAGGTTCCTCCGATTACGCAGGCAGCTGATGTACTCCCCGTTGAGCTTCATTTGGGGACTACGGTGCGCACTATTCCAGCGTTGGACCAAATTCAGCCTGATACCTCTGCCCCGGACGAGCTGCAATAAGATTATTCAAGAATTATAGAAACATAAAAACCGCCCCACCGTGCGAGTGCTCACGGTGGGGCGGCTTTTGTATATACATTTATCGGTTTGTATTAGCGCCCGGAAGTTTTAGGAGTTGCGCTGCACAATTTCGGTGGGGCCGGTACCGGGGTAAACCATGCCAACGGCGTGCGCCTTGGAGAAGATACCGTGGAGCGGGCCGAGGGAGAAGAATCCGCGGCGCTCGTAGAGGCGAGCGCTGTCGTAGGTCGAGGCTTCAAGGTAGGCGGGGTAGTCGCCGATGCGTTCGGTGCCGTAGTCAAGTAGCTTCGAGCCGATGCCGCGACCGCGGTACTCTTCGAGAACACCGATATTGAAGAGGTACCAGTGCTTGTAGGCGGGGCGGTACTTGAGCAGATGCAGCTCCATCGTGATGGCTCGCATCAGGGTTTTACAGCCGAGAGCCTTGTAGTAGGCGCCTATCTGCTTGAGTTCGTTGAGGAAGGATCCTTCCTGGGATTCGGGGGTGCTCCAGAGGCAAACACCCACAATCTTTCCAGTGGATTCGTCGATGGCGATGTCGATACGTCCGCGATCCTGGAAGTTGCCGTAGACCTGCAGGGTCATAATGGCGCGGAGTTTGGCGAGCTCCTGTCGGCGGCTACCGCCCGCGATGATTGCCATCATGGCAGGGTCACCGTCGAATGCGGCAATCAGCACTTCGAGCGCGTCAGCATATTCATGAGGCTCGGCGGTGCGGACAGTATAGGAAGCTAAGGTCATATTCACCCTTTACAAAAGCTTGAAAGTATACATAAATATTAGCTGGATTATTCACTCCTGGCCAATAAATCATGCCTTATCAATACATTTTTCACAGTTATGCACTAAATGTGCATCGACTAATATTGCACCATTATGCATAATTTTTGCGCATATTTATTCATAACCATTTTTCACACTTTTGCAGGAAAAAATGTACACCCCGCACCAACTCTAGGAAGAGGGGTACGGGGTGTACATCACGTTGAGGTTATCTACTCATTAAGAGTGCAGACTATGCGTTAGCCTTTGCCTTCAGTGCAACCTTCAGCAGCGAATCTGCGCTGGTCACCGATGCGCCCGAAGCCTGAACATCTTCAACCGAAGCAGCCGCCTTCTTGGCGTTGGTAATCACCATGGGGGTTGCCAGCGGGTAGCCAGCAGCCTTGATGGCGGGGATATCGAACTCAGCGATGACGTCGCCGCGCTTGACGGTGTCACCCTTAGCAACCTTGGGCTCGAAGTGCTTGCCGTCGAGCTCAACGGTGTCCATGCCGATGTGCATCAGCAGATCCAGGCCGTCCTCGGTGCGCAGACCGTATGCGTGGCCGGTAGGGAATGCAACGGTGATCTTGCCGTCAGCCGGTGCGTAGAGCTTACCTTCGGTGGGCTCCACTGCGGTGCCTGCACCCAGTGCGCCGGAGGAGAAGGTGGGATCCTTGACGTCAGCCAGCAGAACCACGGAACCGACCATGTGGGAACCGATTTCGACGCTCTCGCCAGCCTCAGATGCTACAGCGGCGGCGGGAGCTGCGGCAGCAGCTACGGTGGCAACGGGAGCGGCAGCAGCGGGTGCAGCGGGTGCCTCAGTGTTGCCAGCCTCAACCTTCTTACCCCAGATAAAGGAGGCAACGAAAGCGATAACGGTGGTCAGGATGAGGCAGCCGAAGAAGCCAGCCCAGCCCGCGCCGGTAGTGGGGCTAATGGAGGGGAAGCCGATGTAACCAGCGGCGCCCAGAGCAATTGCCTTCACATTCAGGATGGAAGCGACCATTGCACCGATACCTGCGGAAACAATAGCAATGTAGAAGGGCCAGCGCAGAGCCAGGTTCACACCGAACATTGCGGGCTCAGTAATACCCAGGAATGCCGAGGGTGCAGATGCCGAAGCAATACCCTTAATCTTCTTGTTCTTGGTGGTCAGCGCAACACCGGCTGCAGCAGCACCCTGCGCCACGTTAGACATCGACGCGACAACAAAGATGAAGGAACCACCGGTAGCCCACAGGCTCATCTCGATGGGCGGGAATGCCTGGTGCATACCGGTCATCACGATGAATGCGTAGAAGGTACCGAAGACCAGACCGCCGAGCGGGCCGGCAACGGTGTAGAGCCAGTTCACGCCCTCGCCCAACCAGGTACCCAGCTGGAACATCGGGGGACCGACCAGAATAAAGGTCAGGAAGCCGGTGATGAGGATGGTCAGAGTGGGGGTGAAGATGAAGTCGATGGTGCCCTTGAGGACCTTGTGGAAGAACTTCTCGATATTCGCCAGGATGAAGGCGACCAGCATAATGGGCAGCACGGTACCCTGGTAACCCGCTTGCTGAACCTGCAGACCGAAGAGGTTCCAGTACTTCATCGGGTCGGTGCCTTCAGCACCCGCCAGGGATGCTGCGACACTGTAGCCGTTCATTAGGGCCGGGGAAACCATCGCGGCACCCATGGTCAGACCGAGGTAGGGGTTACCACCGAAGACCTTAGTAGCGGAGAAGCCGACCAGCACGGGCAGGAAGGCGAAGGGAGCTGCGGAGAGCAGGTTGATGATGTCTGCAAAGTCAGCCCACTCGGGGTGCATTGCGATGAAGCTCTCGGGACCAAAGATACCCTTGGAGGTCAGCACGCTGTTGATTGCCATCAGCATACCGCCACCGACCAGAACCGGAATCAGCGGGACGAAGATATCAGCAATGGTCTTAATGAAGCGGGAAACGATGTTGCCCTGCTTGGAGGCGATTTCCTTGAGATCATCCTTAGATGCTTCGGGTGCGCCAGCGGCGATAAGGTGCTTGTGTACCTCGTTAACGTCGCCGGGGCCGACGATGATCTGGAACTGGCCAGCGTTAAGGAAGCTACCCTTGAGGTCTTCGTCGTTGTCGATTGCCGCCTGGTCGACCTTGTCCTGGTTCTTCAAGACGAGGCGAAGGCGGGTTGCGCAGTGTGCGGCTGCAACGATGTTGCCGGCGCCACCGACGTCCTTCAGCACGCGCTGTGCCACTGACTTGTGGTCCACGCTCGCTCTCCTTTGTTTGGAGCACCACCGTATGATGCTTTGTAAATGGGGTGGGGTGACATGTCTGTGTGTGCATGTCATGCATATGTCATACGTTTGACATATCAGATGTAAAACATGGTATCACGGGAAAGTTCTTAAAAGCGAGGGCCCACCCTCCATGCGGAGAGTGAGCCCTCAGACATATTCAGAAATTACCGGAAAGCCCCGTGTAGGCATCTCCCCAGGTTTAGAAAACGGCTTAGAGACGGCCGTACTCCAGGGACAGCACCTCGCCACCGGTCAGGCGGACGCGGCGCTTATCGCCCTTGAAGAAGGTGCGAGCGGTCATGACCTCAGCGCCCATGGAGGCAACCAGCTTGCCACCCACGTACAGTTCGGTAGCCGAACCGTCCACAAGCAGGTCAAACTCGCGAATCTTCGAACGCTTCAGGGTTCGACGGCGCAGGCTGCCACCCTCGGTGTAGCGGGTACCGCCACGGTCCATCTGCACAAAGTCCTTATCCAGAACGATGCTCAGTGCCACGCCGTGAGTGTCCTTGATCTTCAGCTTCACGCACTCGTCAGAGACGTTCACGCGGCCGCGCAGACGGAAGGTCAGGGCATTCTTCAGCTCGACGAGCTTACCCTTCTCCTCCTCGCGGTACAGCGGGGTCATCTCCATCGCATCGTTGAGCTGCGGCACCGGGCGCTGGAAAATCTTGCCGTTGCGCAGGTGCAGTTCGCGCGGGTAGGTGAACATGTGCACCCAGCGGTGGCTCCACGAGGGCAGGTCGTCCTGGTCTGCATTGCCCAGCCAAGCAATCATTACCGGGGCGTCACCGCATACATCGTGCGGTACCTCCGGATCGGCGGTCAGGCCGGTACCGGAGATGGTCTGCGGTGCGTAGAACTCGAAACCTGCATCCAGCTCGGTGAAGGGGGTCTCCACGGTGAACTTGAGGGTCTTGTTATCCAGCGAACCAACAATGTAGCCGCTCTGGAAAATGTTGTTGTACTTCTCGCCGAGGGGATGCATGCCCTGCGGGCTGAAAATCAGCACGTCGCGGATTTCGCCAGTCAGCTCATCGCGCATGCGCAGCAACGAGGGGCATTCATACATGTAGGTGCCCTTGAGGCTCTTATCCTTGATGTCCAGCTCGCCGCGGAAGGCCCACTCGCGGCGGTCAGCGGAGGTGTACACGACCACGGCGCCGGTCTTGTCTTCACGCTGAGCACCAATAACCATCCACCACTCGCCGTTACGCTCAAAGACGTGCGGGTCGCGGTAGTGCGCGGTGTAGCCCTTCTCAGGACCGGAAATCAGCGGGGGCAACTGGCGGGTCGGCTTCGCGTCCTCACCCGCAGTTGCGAGAATCTGGTAGGTTTCGCGGTTGCCCTTCTCATCCTTCACGTTGCCGGTGTAGAAGAACTCAAAACCGCCGGGCACCTTAATGCCGGAGCCGGAGTAGCAGCCGTGCGAATCGTAGCGGCTATCGGGAACCAGTGCGGTCCCCTCATCGGTCCAGTGAGTCAGATTCTCACTCACGGCGTGACGCCAGTAAACCATACGCTCCGGATGCAGGGGCGAGTACTGGTAGAAGGCGTGGTAGCGCTTACCATCAAAGACCAGACCGTTCGGGTCGTTCAGGCGACCTACCGGAGGCGCCAGGTGCAGCGCCGGGTAGTCGCGGTCTTCACGAACACCAGCGCCGAAAGCATCCAGAACCTGCTGTGCTTCAGCCGCCAGATCGCGGTCGGGTCGCTGAGTTACGCTCTTCTTCTTTTTCTTCTGCTCGCTCATGTCTATCCGTTTTCGTGCAAGGGGAATGTCTGGGTTGTCTCATCCCATCATACGGCACCGCTCCCCCGTTACCGGGCTCTAGGAGAGAGGCGCCACAGTGCTCTCAGCCTCTCTCATCCGAGGCACAGAGCGGTCACAGCGGCTTATACCGCCGCCTGCCGAGTATATGGCATATACCCCGTTTGCTACAGGAGAAAAAGGGCTGATACGGCAAAACCCGCCACCTCGCCTAAGCATAGTGGGGCGAAGCGGCGGGTGCCGTTAAAAGCCGCGAGGCGGCGCATCCAATAGATGCACCGCCCGCGTAAGAATCGAGAAGAAGTCGATTACTTGAGGGTGATGGTTGCGCCAGCAGCCTCGAGCTGCTCCTTAGCCTTCTCAGCGTCTTCCTTGGAAACGCCCTCGAGCAGAGCCTTGGGAGCGCTGTCAACCAGGTCCTTTGCTTCCTTCAGGCCGAGGGAGGTCAGGGCACGAACTTCCTTGATCACTGCGATCTTCTTGTCGCCAGCGGACTCCAGGACAACGTCGAACTCGGACTTCTCTTCAGCAGCGTCGCCGCCTGCTGCGCCGCCTGCTACAACTGCAACGGGAGCAGCTGCGGTGACGTCGAACTCTTCCTCGAATGCCTTGACGAACTCGGAAACCTCAACGAGGGACAGTTCCTTGAATGCTGCAATGAGTTCTTCGATGGACAGCTTAGCCATTGTTTGGCTCCTTCACTATCTGGTGCGGGCTGACGCCCGCGGTGTAAATCTTCAGTACCTACCCCGAAAGGGTCGGTCAAATTTAGGGTGCGTTACACGCTATTCGCGTTCACGCTGCTGAGTATCTCAGCGCTGGTGCAGTAGCACGAAAGGGGCTTATGCCTCTTCCGAAGCCTCCTCGGCAGCAGCGGGAGCTGCGCTTTCCTGCTCCTCCAGCTTGACGCGCAGTGCGTCTGCAACCTGTGCGATGCGTGCGATGGCTGCCTTTGCGCCACCTGCAACCTTGGACAGCAGAACCTCGCGGGATTCCAGGTCAGCGTAGCGCTTGACGTCGTCCTCGGAAAGAGCGGCACCTTCGTAGTAACCGTTCTTCACAATCAGCTGGGGGTTAGCCTTGGCAAAGTCACGCAGGCCCTTAGCAGCATCAATCAGGTCGCCCTTGATGAATGCCAGTGCGGAGGGACCCTGGAGGTGGCCTTCGAATGCGTCGATGCCAGCTTCCTTAGCTGCAATAGCAGCCAGCGTGTTCTTCACCACGGCGTATTCGGTCTCTGCACCGAGTGCGCGACGCAGCTCCTTGAGCTGTGCAACAGTGAGACCGCGGTATTCGGTCAGGATGACTGCGTTCGAAGCTTCGAAGAGTTCCTTCAGCTCGGATACTGCAGCGATCTTTTCCTGAGTCGCCATGGTAGTTCCTTCTTCCGATTCTTGTAAGGTCGCCGGTAGAGCCTCGAAGCATTTATTGCAAGCAATAAAAAATGCCCCGACGCGTAGGCGTACGAGGCACGATAGACGGCACCCTGAATGAGGGCAACGGCTATTCACTTCGAGTTACCTACGCGGGCGGCGATTTCTAGTGAAATCTGCTCTTATCAGAACTCTGTTCTTCGTCTCCACCGAGGTGGCGATAGAGGACATAGTTCTAGACCGGCGGTCTTTGGTTCATTCATCATCTCAGGTTAAAGCCCGAGTCGCAAGTTAAAAACGTGATTAAGCGGGATTAATCACTTAAAGACCCCTTTTAAGCCAATTAACCGCTCTTTCTCCCGCCTAAAAGGCCCGATTGAAAGGCCCAGAAACCGTGTTCTAGAGGTAAAAGCGCTTTCCACCTGAGAACAAGAAGCAACGCTCCGCTGCCACACCCAGGTGCACCTGCTCCCCTACGCTGAGCGAGGCGCCAATCAGGGAGGTGCCCTGCGCATCCGAGATAAAGAACTCAAGCTCCTGACCGGCACGCACTCGGGCACTCAACTCAGAATCCACCGAAGCCCGTCGAGATTCCAGAGGTAGGGACACCGCCTCTAACAGACGCGCACTGTACAGCATGCCGCCCACCAGATGGCGGCTGCCAAGCACCTGCACCGGCAGAGCATGAGCAGCGTCTGCTGCCACAGGGCACAGCGCGGTCGCACGAATCGCCAGCTCACACCCGGCAGGAAGCGACTCAGAATCCTCAAGATTCAAAAGGTTCAGCGCGGGCGCCGCCAAAAGCTTAGCCACCTGCAGAGTATGCGGATGCGCCAGCAGCCGCTCCGGAGTATCCACCTGCACCAGGTAGCCAGCATCCATCACCGCCACCCGCTGACCCAGCATGAGCGCCTCATTCTGATCATGGGTCACGTACAGGCCCGTAAAACCGTAACGCTCATGCAAGCGCACAATATCGGCGCGGATACTCGCGCTCATCTGCTCATCCACACTCGCCAGCGGCTCATCAAAAAGAACCACCGGGGCACGACGAATCAAAGCACGCGCAATACCCACACGCTGAGCCTGACCACCCGACAGCTGCGAAGGCTTACGAGCCTCCAACCCTTCAAGCTTCAACGCCTCCAGCAGCTCACGGTAGTAGTCCATATCAACCCGACCGGCGAACGCACCCAGCCGGGTCGGGAACAGAATATTGTCCTTCACGCTCAGGTGCGGGTACAGAATAGGGCGCTGAAAAACCACACCCACCGAGCCGCGTTCCAGAGGCTGACCGGCGTAGGTCACCCGACCCGCGCTCGGTTCCTCCAAACCGGCAATAATACGCAGCAGAGTGGACTTACCGGTACCCGAAGAACCAACCAGAGAAATCAACTCGCCAGGGTGAACATCCAGGTCAATCTCATTCAGAACCGTCGTATCAGTGCCAAAGGTCTTAGCGACGCCTCGAATACGCAGGCCTTCAAAAGGCTCCGCCGCGGCAGAAGAGTAGGATGCAGAAGTCATTCCCCCATTATCGCCGAAACTTGTGCCCGGCACGCGTGCAGAAGATAAGCACCGTCATAAAACAGCGCGCGAACCTCGCACCAGAGTCTCATGTGAGCGCCCTAGCTCGGTCGTACCAGCAAACGCCCCTTCAACGCCAAATGCAGCGTACCCACCCACAGGAAAATGAGGAAAGCCGTACCCGCCACCGTTAGCGCAGGACCCACCAACCCCAGCGAGCCAGCAGCCGTCAAGCGAATACCGCTCGCCGCCATGGAAGCCATACCGAACGAGAAACCCCACATGCTCATCGAGAAACCACCCTCAAGAGTCCACGGGAGCAAACGCATCAAGAAGAACAACTGCAGAATGCCATAACCGGTCAGCACCAAAAAGAACCAGTCCACCATACCGCCATTAGCCGCCAGGTACGCGTTACCACCCACAAAAGGCGGCGCCATCTGAATACCAATAATGCCGCGCTCCCCCTGAGGTAGCGGGGCCAGGGTGCGCAGGCGGCTCAGAATCGCGGCCTCGACACTGAACCACGAAATCAGACCCGCACCGAAGAAGAGCATCGCCATATCGTGCCACCCCACAAAACCCATCGCCGTAGCGGTCGCAAAATTCGTCGCCACAGTCGGCAGATACAGCACCGGCGAGGCAGCCTCAGGCACATACCCACCACGCCACGTACCGGCAATGCGGTGAGAGGCAAAGTACAGCTGCCCCACAGCTCCCAGCACCACCAGAGTCAGCGCCGGAACCTCCGCATACGGGTAGAGAGCCGCACCCACCTGCGCCGTCGTCGCCGGAATCAGCGAAAAGAAGCAGGTACGCGCCGGATGCTCCCAAAAACTACGCACCCACGCACGGTACTTCACCACCGAATGAATCAAAAACCCCACAAGGAGCAGCCACACCACAGCGTTAAAAGCCAGGATACTCTCCCCTACCCAATCAGGTGCCATTCCCTTCGACGCACCGGTACGCCAGGCAGCGCCCAAAGCACCGGTGCCCAGCGCTACCGCAAAATAATTGACCGGCACGCTGAGACCGCGACGGGCGCTCTGCTCGCTCTGAAGGGAAGAAGGCATTAGGTTTTACCTCTCATGGTTGTAGGGCAGGTTGGGGACACGCAGCCCCAATATTGTCTCGAGAGCTCCGGGCAGAGATAACGTCAAAGCCAGCTAGAGTCAGAACTCGGGGCCAGAACTCAGAGCCAGAACCCGGGGGCTAAAAATCGCTCTATCGTTTCAATCCTATAAAAAATCGCCCCCGACGCCTAAACGTCGGGGGCGACTACTAGCTCATGCTAGAAGCTACAGGTGCATACCTTATGCAGCAACGGCAGCCGGATCAACGGGGATGCCGGGGCCGAAGGTGGTAGCAACGGTTGCCTTGGAGATGTAACGACCCTTAGCCGAAGAGGGCTTCAGGCGGTTAACCTCTTCCAGAGCTGCCTGGAAGTTCTCCTCCAGCTGCTCAGCGGTGAAGGAAGCCTTACCGATGATGAAGTGCAGGTTGGAGTTACGGTCAACGCGGAAGTCGATCTTACCGCCCTTGATGTCTGCAACAGCCTTTGCAACATCCATGGTCACGGTACCGGTCTTGGGGTTCGGCATCAGGTTACGGGGACCCAGGATCTTACCCAGGCGGCCGACCTTGCCCATCATGTCGGGGGTTGCAACCGCTGCGTCGAAGTCAGTCCAGCCGCCAGCGATCTTTGCGATCAGCTCGTCGGAACCAACGTAGTCAGCGCCAGCTGCCTCAGCCTCAGCAGCCTTGGGGCCTGCTGCGATAACGACCACGCGAGCGGTCTTACCGGTGCCGTGGGGCAGGTTCACGGTACCGCGAACCATCTGGTCTGCCTTACGGGGGTCAACGGACAGACGCATTGCAACCTCAACGGTTGCGTCGGTCTTGGTGGAAGAGGTTTCCTTCGCCAGGGCAACTGCCTCAGCGGGGGTGTAGAGCTTACCCTCTTCAATCTTGGCTACAGCTGCCTTGTACGCCTTGCTGCGCTTTGCCATCTGCTTTTCTCCTTATGCAGTTGTGGTCTCGTGAGCCGCGCTCGGCTCTGCCACATCCCGTCCATACGACGGGCATTTACAAGTTCTGTGTAGAAAAATCTACGGTGCCGATTACTCGGCTATTCGGCGAGCCGAAATTACTCGACGGTGATACCCATGGAACGAGCGGTACCTGCGATGATCTTGGATGCAGCATCCAGGTCGTTTGCGTTCAGGTCGGGCATCTTGGTCTCAGCGATCTCGCGCACCTGAGCCTCGGTCAGCGAACCAACCTTGGTGGTGTGAGGAACAGCGGAGCCCTTAGCAACGCCAGCAGCCTTCTTGATCAGCTGGGAAGCCGGAGGGGTCTTGGTGATGAAGGTGAAGGAGCGATCCTCGTAGACGGTAATCTCAACGGGGATGATGTTACCGCGCTGCGACTCGGTTGCAGCGTTGTATGCCTTGCAGAACTCCATGATGTTCACACCGTGCGAGCCCAGTGCGGGGCCGACGGGGGGAGCCGGGTTAGCGGCGCCTGCCTGGATCTGCAGCTTAATGAGGCCAGTGACCTTCTTCTTGGGAGCCAATGTAGGGTCCTTTTCTTAGCTGGGAACCGACGCACAGGAGCGTACGCCGGCAAGACGGTGACCGTGGCGCGGTCACCCGTGCATCCACATGAAAGCGTGACATGCGCATACACAAACCAACATTCTAGCGTTAATCAGCGACTTAATCCAGCCCCAGCTAACAGAAAGATTAAACCTCGTCTGCACAACTAATGCCGCTTACAAAGCCGACACAAAATATGAGCCCCGCACCAACAGTGCGAGGCTCATATTCACACGCTAGAAGCGTTAAATCTTTTCGATCTCGGTGAAGCTCAAGGTCACCGGGGTGTCGCGACCGAAGACGGAAATCATCACGACAATCTGCTGGGACTCGCCCTTGATCTCCGAAACGGTAGCATCCATGCCCTCGAAAGCACCGGACTTCACGCGGACGTTCTCGCCCACAGTGTAGTCGGACTCGATAACGGGCTTGGAAACGGGCAGGCCCTGGCTCTGCTGCTGCTCTTCGAAGACCGGCAGGAGCATGTCGAAAACCTCGTCCATGCGCAGCGGGACCGGGTTGTACGCATCCTGACCCACGAAGCCAGTCACACCGGGGGTGTGGCGAACAACGCCCCACGAGTGGTCGGTCAGTTCCATACGCACCAGAACGTAACCGGGAACACGCACGCGGCGGATGGTCTTCTTCACGGTGTTCTTGAACTCAACCACGGTCTCCATGGGAACCTGAACCTCGAAGATCTCATCTTCAGCTTCCAGGTTCTGGATACGGGTCTCGATACCGGTCTTCACCTTGTTCTCGTAACCGGAGTAGGTGTGCACCACGTACCAGTCGCCCATCTGACGGCGCAGCTTGGACTTGAATTCTTCCAGAGCGTCGACTTCCTCAGCAGCCTCAGCAGCTGCTTCAGCCACCTCGACAGCCTCGGTAGCTTCCTCAGCCTGCTGCTCAATAGCCGCAGACTCCTCAGTAGCCTCAGCAGCGGCTACCTCGACCTCTTCAATCTCGGATACCAGTTCCTGCTCGGACACGTCGCTCCTACTTTCTATCGTTAATCATCTAGAGGGGACTTCCACTCACCAATGCGCTGAGGGAAATCACTGATGGGGCACCCAGAATAAGGATGCAGCCAGTACTAGTTACGCTGAATGGTTCCGTTACCGAAAATCCAGAATGCTCCCTGGCCGAAAAGATAATCCAGACCAGAAATAAGAAGGAGCATCACCACGACGAAGAACAGAACTCCGAAGAAGTAACCAACCAGTTCACGTCCGGTGGGAGTAGTAACCTTCTTCAACTCCGCAATAACTTCACGGAGGAATGCAAAAATACGGCCGAAGAAACCGAGCTTCTTATCGCTCTTCGACGATGCGCCGGGCTTAACAACCTTCTCGGCGGTAGCAGACGATGCCATTTCTTCTGCCCCTTTCTGAGTCTAAAAAAGTACGCCCGGGGAACGGGCGTACGAAGATGTTATTGAGGCAATAAAAGCAGGGCGGACAGGACTCGAACCTGCAACCTGCGGTTTTGGAGACCGCTGCTCTACCAATTGAGCCACCACCCTTTGAAGCGTTAACTTCAGGTGTGAGAGTTGCTTCTCACTTGTCTACTCCTCCATTGCCTCCTAAGCCGTGGGCTTTAGAGGGGCAAACAATTACACCCTTGCGGGTGCAGAACTAACTGTAAACCATCTTTCGGGGCCGATGCAACTTCAGAATGTAATATTTTTCGAAAAACCTCTTGAGATACCTTGACGAAGGGTTCCGCATCACTACTAGTGGACCGTATCCTAATAAGAGGAATGCCGCACACACCCGCGCCCATCAGGCGCAGATTGGTCCCACACGTGCATTCCCATCACCTATTTCCTTGTCGACTTCACGCCGGCAGCGCACAAGAAGAAAGAGAAGAGAGCCCCATGGCGCGTATTTCAAGCCGCATCGGTGCCATCGCACCCTCCGCAACCCTTGCCGTCGACGCAAAGGCAAAAGCACTCAAGGCTCAGGGACGCCCCGTCATCGGTTTCGGCGCAGGCGAACCGGACTTCCCCACCCCCGCGCACATTGTGGACGCCGCACGCGAAGCGCTCAACGACCCCAAGAACTTCCGCTACTCCCCCGCCTCCGGTCTTCCCGAACTGAAGAAGGCAATCGCGGAAAAGACCCTGCGCGACTCCGGCGTAGAGATTGACCCCTCCCAGGTTGTCATCACCAACGGCGGCAAGCAGGCGGTCTACCAGGCATTCGCAACCGTCATCGACGAAGGCGACGACGTCCTGTTGCCCGCACCCTACTGGACCACCTACCCCGAGTGCATCCGCCTGGCCGGCGGCAACCCCATCGAGGTATTCGCCGGTAGCGACCAGCACTACAAGGTCACCGTCGAGCAGCTCGAAGCAGCCTACACCCCCGCCACCAAGGCGCTCATCTTCGTCTCCCCTTCCAACCCGACCGGTGCCGTCTACACCGAAGAGGAAACCCGCGCCATCGGCGAATGGGCTTTGTCTAAGGGTATTTTCGTGCTGACCGACGAGATTTACGAGCACCTCACCTATGACGGTGTTCAGGCAGTCTCCATCCTGAAGGCGGTGCCCGAGCTCGCTGACCTGTGCGTCATCCTCAACGGTGTGGCAAAGACCTACGCCATGACCGGTTGGCGTGTGGGCTGGATGATTGGCCCGCGCGACGTCATCGCCGCAGCCTCCAACCTGCAGTCCCACATGACCTCCAACGTCAACAACATCGCCCAGCGCGCAGCCCTTGCCGCACTGACCGGCCCGCAGGACGACGTAGAAATCATGCACGCCGCCTTCGACCGCCGCCGCCGCACCATCGTAGATGGCCTGAACGCTATTGAAGGCGTGCACTGCCCCGTACCCACCGGCGCGTTCTACGCCTACCCGGACGTACGCGAACTGCTCGGCAAGGAAATTGAAGGCGTACGCCCGCAGACCACCGCAGAGCTGGCTGAGCTCATCCTCGAAAAGGCTGAGGTCGCCGTAGTTCCCGGCGAGGCATTCGGTCCCAGCGGCTACCTGCGCCTCTCCTACGCCCTGAGCGACGAGGACCTGGCGGAGGGCCTGGCACGCCTGCAGAAGTTCCTCGGTCAGGCACGCGACTAGTTCGCAGCTCTCCGAACCGCGTCTCTTGCCCCGGCGGGAGGTGCGGTTTAGGTGTTGGGTGAACCGGCACAAAACAATCAAACACAGGGCTATTGACCGTTTTATGTCCTAAAAACCGGGAATCCCACAAAGATTTAAAAATATTTTTAAAACGTTCGAGGCCTCCCGCATCTTTTCGGATGCGCGGAGGCCTCGTTTGCCTCTTCGGTGCCATAGGTGGGAAGCGGCGGCTATTTGTACTTCAAACCCAAACATACAGGTTTCAAAAACCTGAACTTTTATGCCGCGATTTGGGCATTCCCACGCCTTTCCACCACTACCAACACAACCCAAACACCGCTAAAATAGAGACCAAGAGAACGACCTCCCGACCGGCACACATTCCCGTGCCAAAATCGCGGAGGTCATAGTTATATACGCGCGCACAACACCTAAAACGCGCAGACATTAGGAGCCAACCATGAAGATCGGTCTGCTTACTTCCGGCGGCGACTGCCCCGGCCTGAACGCTGTCATCCGCGGCGCCGTGCTCAACGGTGTCAAGAAGTACGGCTACGAATTCGTCGGCTTCCGCGATGGCTGGCGCGGCGTCGTTGAAGGCGACTACATGGACCTGCCCCGCCAGAAGGTCCGCGGCCTGGCAGCCCAGGGCGGCACCATCATCGGTACCTCCCGCACCAACCCCTTCGACGGCCCCAACGGTGGCCCCGAGAACATCGAAATCATGATGGAACGCCACGGCATCGACGCAATCGTCGCTATCGGCGGTGAAGGCACCCTCGCAGGCGCAAAGCGTCTGGCAGACGCAGGCCTGCCCGTCATCGGTGTCCCCAAGACCATTGACAACGACCTGCGCGCAACCGACTACACCTTCGGCTTCGACACCGCAGTGTCCATCGCAACCGAGGCTATGGACCGCATCCGCACCACCGGTGAATCGCACCACCGCTGCATGGTTGCAGAGGTCATGGGCCGCCACGTCGGCTGGATCGCACTGCACTCCGGTATGGCTGCAGGCGCACACGCAATCCTGATCCCCGAGGTCAAGGTCTCCATGGAGCAGGTTGCTGAATGGGTCAAGGAAGTACACGACCGCGGCCGCTCTCCCCTGGTTGTTGTTGCTGAGGGCTTCATCCCCGAAGGCTTCGACGACGTCATGGCAAACAAGGGTACCGAGAAGGACGGTCGTCCCCGCCTCGGTGGTATCGGTGAGTACATCACCCACGAAATCGAGAAGATGACCGGCGTCGAAACCCGTAACACCATCCTGGGCCACATCCAGCGCGGTGGCGCACCCACCGGCTACGACCGCGTGCTCGCAACCCGCCTGGGCATGGGCGCAGTCGACATGGTCGCTCAGAAGCAGTGGGGCAAGATGGTCTCCGTTCAGGGCACCGAGATCAAGTACGTACCCCTTGAAGAGGCACTGGACGGTCTGAAGTCCGTACCTCAGGAACGTTGGGAAGAAGCAGCCGTCCTCTTCGGCCGCTAAACCCCGCAAGCTCAGCAAGCTCAGCAAGCTCGCTGAGCACTCATACTAAAACCGCGGAGGCGGGCACTCGCAACGAGTGTCCGCCTCCGCGGTTCTAGTTGGGATGGGTTCTAGTTCAGGCGGTTTTGGGTCGGGGAGCGCCTAGCGCTTCAGGAAGTCCTGACCCGCCAAAGAACGACGCGCCACCTCACCGGACTCCGGCGAAACCACCGTCGTCTGAGCCACCGCGTACTCGGTCGCCGGCGCCGGCGAACCATCGGGCAGGAAATCGCCGCCATCAACCGCACGCAAAGGCGCCTGCGGGTCAACGCCGCGTTTAATCACAGCCAGAGCAATCGGGCCCGCCTCGTGATGCAACGCCACTGAGGTAATACGACCGACCGGGCGGGACTTGCCCTCCACGAACAGCTCACTACCTGCCGCCGGCAGGGTGTGCTCCGAACCGTCAATATCCAAGAACACCAGGCGGCGCGGCGGGCGGCCCAGGTTATGCACACGAGCCACCGTCTCCTGCCCCTTGTAGCAGCCCTTATCAAAATGCACCGCCGTACGGGTGTAATCCAGCTCCTGCGGGATGGTCTTATCGTCAGCCTCGGTGCCATAGCGGGGGCGCCACGCCTCAATACGCAGAGCCTCCGCAGCCCACAGACCCGCAAAACGCGCGTCCGAAGATTCAGCCAGGGCGGGCAGAACAGAGCGCGGCACGATGCTCAAGAAACGCACGTAGTCCGCGCCAGGGTGAGCGTCACCCGCCTCATCGTAACGGTAGCTGCCAGGTGCCGGAGTGTGCCAAGAGTCCTCCCACACCAGCGGCTTAGTCTCGGCGAGCGCCGGATGCACCGAACCGTCCTGCAGAATCGGGTTGCGGGCGCTCTCCAGCACGGCGTACTCGTCGCTGAGGTTCTGTACCTCAACACGCATCATGAACTTCATGCGGTTCAGGTAATCGGTCAGCGGCTGAGCCTGGTCGCCCTCCACGATGAGCCAGAGCGCCTCGCCATCTTCGATAGCAGCCGGGGCATACTCCACGCGGCCCTGAGGCGAAAGCAGCAGGAACTCGCGGCTCTCCCCGGCGGTCATGCCGGTCAGAATCTGAGAAGCGATGGAAGTCAGCCAAGTCTGGCGGTCCGGACCCGCAACACGCACTACGCCCAGGGAGGAGCGGTCCACTAACACTAGCGGCTCATCCGCACCGGCGGAGCGGTCGAAGCTGAGGGCGCGCTGCTCCAGCATGGGGTTGCCGTAGTGTGCGGCGACGCCGGCATCCAGCCCGGAGGCGGCAAAAGCGCCGTGCAGGCTCAGCAGGGGGCTCACCGGGCGGGAGGCATCGGGCTGGGGTGCCTCAGCCTGAGGCGCTTCAATCGAAGATTCAGTCACGGAAGGTGCACCTTTCACGCAAAGAGTCTGCCCCGCCGACCGGCGGGGCAGACACAAGTTAGTTATTAGGCGGTGGGCTCAGAGCCGGGCTCGCCGGTGGGCTCTTCGCCGTCCAGGGAACCGAACATCGAAGTGCCCAGGGAGTCGCCGGTCATCGAAGAGGTCTTACGCAGCTCAGCGGAAGCGTGCTTGTGCAGCTTGCCCTCGGCGTCTGCGACCTCCCAGTCCCACATGAGGTTGCCGTTGACCAGGCCCCACAGTCGCACGGAGCCTGCGTATTCGTGGGAAATGTCGTCGCGCAGTAGGTTGCCGGTCTGCATGCGGATGACCGGACCCTTAACCATGCCCACGTAGTTTTCGCTAATACCGCCGGGGTGCGCAATGGTTGCCAGCAGGGAGAAGCCGTCGTCGGCGTTGCGGAGAGTCTCTACGCTTGCCGCGTCAGCGAAGGCGGGAACAACGTCCTTGGGGACGATACCGAAGCCGCCGTCAGCGTCGGTGAGGGGGCGGTCAATCTGCCAGAAACCGGTTTCAACGGTGATGGGGCGCAGCTTCTGACCCTCGTCATCGAGCAGGAAAGACTCAGCGCGGTATTCAATGAAGGGCAGACCATCCTGCTCAAAAGTAATAATCTGGCCGAAGGGGGTGTTTTCCTGGCCTTCGTACCACATGGTTCCGGTGCCTTCCCAGGTGCCGAGCAACCATGCGAAGGGAACAAGTTCAGGGGTTAGGTTGGTAGGGATTTCAATAGCCATACCTTCCATTTTAGTATCCTGCGTACAACAGTAGCCTGTTCGTTCGCTCACGGCACGGGGTAGCACCGCCGTCTGCAGAGTAAACGGTACGGCGGGCAACATAAAGAAAACCCCCAACCGGAGGGGACCGGGTGGGGGTTCACGCCGCCATTGGCGAGGCGGTACGAACCGTACGACCGCCTAAAGCCCTGTGTGGGCGATGCTTCTGCTCTGTGCGGGAAGACTACTTCTGTCCGCTGAAGAGGCCACGCAACACTGCGAATGCACCGATACCGATGCACACGGAGATAATAGCCATCAGCGACATGAAGAGAGCTTCAAGAGCCATAAGATTGTTTTCCATGCCTTAAACCTACCACAGACCCACCCCGAAAGGGCGCAGAATCAACGGCTGAAACATAGTGAACAGCACGATTCTCAACAGGCATACGCCCCACCCGGCGCCAGCAAAATATTAGCCCCGCAGAATCCGGGTAGGTGCCCCATCATAGCCAGCTGAGAAGCCTGTACGAACAGTCCGGAATACGATATTAGGCCCGGTCTACACCGGCGCCCACAGCCGCGTCACAGCCTGGCGAGTACACTAGAAAGAGCCTAATATTTTACCGGGAAAGGAGAGGGTGTGTACCGTATTGCGCTTCTGAGCGATACCGCCGCGCAGGATATGATCCCCTCGCTGAGTCTACTCAGCCACAAGGTACACGTTTTCCCCCTCGACACCGCCCATACCACCCTTGAAACCGAGACATTCGACCTGCTCATGGTCGATGCCCGCACCGCCCTCGTCAAAGCACGCCACTGCGCCCAGCTACTGCGCGCCGCAGGTGTGCAACTGCCGCTCATCGCACTCCTGAACGAAGGTGGCATGGCGGCTGTTGCCGCCTCCTGGCAGGTGGACGATATTGTCTCTGACCAGGCCTCCCCTTCCGAAATGGATGCGCGTCTGCGTCTTGCCATCAAAAGGGAAGCAACCGCTGAAGAAGAAAACCAGCAGGAACGAGTGGTACGCGCAGGCAACCTCGTGATTGACACCCAGGCGTACTCCGCGCATCTTTCCGGTACCGCACTGAACCTGACCTTCAAAGAGTTTGAACTGCTCAAATTCATGGCGCTACACCCCGGACGGGTCTTCTCCCGCGCCCAACTGCTCTCCGAAGTGTGGGGTTACGACTCCTACTACGGCGGCACCCGCACCGTGGATGTGCACGTGCGTCGTCTGCGTTCCAAGCTCGGCACCGAGTACGAGCAGATGATTTCGACCGTGCGTAATGTGGGGTATTCCTTCAATAGCACCCGCTAAATTTCGCGGCGCCAACCCCTCATTTGGTGTACCCGCTCTGCGAGTTGCCCCGGTGCTGCGCCGAGTACCAGAATGCGTAAATGTTCCGGTTCTTGTCATATTCGCCCAGGACGGAGAACAAACTCTCCAAAGAGCAACTATCCCCGGTAGAGTTGAATCAGAAGGCTACGAAAGAAGGCGATGATGGTACACAACCAGACACCCGATTCCTCCACCCTGTCCACTGCAAGCACCCCGGTCTACGCAGAACCGCAGCTCACCGAAGAGCTGCTGGAACGCTTCGATTCCTTCGCGCAGAAGGTTGCCCGCCATGACGGCGTCTCGGCGTTCTCTGAGCAGACCCGCATTGAGCTGAGTAAGGCACTCCGCGAAAGCACCCTGACCCCTCCGCGTTTCTTTGTCGCCGAGGATAACGGCACCCTCGCTGCCGTCTTTGTGGCGCTCACCCCCGCCAACGACGAAGACACCGGCGTGATTGAGGCAGCCGTCGCCCCCGAATACCGCGGACAAGGCGTAGGTAGCGCATTCTTCGACCACGCCGTCCGCCAGCTGGGCGATGACGCGACCCGCTACCGCCTCTGGGTTCACGGTAGCGCCACCGACACCGGTATTGAAAGCCCCGCCCACGCGTTTGCAACCCTGCACGGTTTCGAGCCGGTGCGTGTGCTGTACAAGATGGTTCTGCCCCTGGACGCGCAGACCCGCGAAGAGCTTGTGGAACGCTCCGATGCGCGCACTCTGCCGGAGAACCTGCGCATGCGCACCTTCACCGGCGCGGACGAGTTCCCCTGGCTGCGCGTGAACGCCGCCGCTTTTGCGCACCACCCGGAGCAGGGCAAACTCACCCTTGCTGATTTGCGCGAGCGCACCGGCTCCCCCTGGTTCCGCCCCGAGGGTTTCTTCATCGCCTCCGAGGTGGATGATGATTCCGCTATTGCGGCGTTCACCTGGACGAAGATCCCGACCGGTCAGGAGCAGGGCGAGCTGTCCCCCTCCGGCGAGATTTACGTGGTGGGTGTGAACCCGCAGGCTCAGGGAGGCGGCCTGGGCCGAACCCTCACCCTGCGCGCGCTGGCGTACCTGGCGTGCGCTGAGGACGAGAACGGCGAGCCGCTGCGCGCCATCGACCTGTACGTGGATGCTGACAACACCGCCGCATACTCCCTCTACACGTCGTTGGGTTTCGGTGTGGCGACGGTTGACCGCATGTACGCCCCCGCCCAGCAGGCTGAGCCTGCCGCCTAGTTTTTGGTGCGCCACAGTTGGCGTGCCTCTTCACGACTTATCCCCGATCAGAAAGGCAAGTACAGTATGGTACCCGCCCCCAATGGCCTGAATAAGGCGCCTAAGCCTAAGCCGTCTGAGCCTGCGCCCATGACCGGTGTCATTCACATTGGCCACGATATTTCGAAGATTGAGCGTGCCGAGTCCCGCGGTGACCGCATTGAGAAGGGCGAGAAGCGCTCCTACTTCAGTCTGGAAGAGGAGTTCGGCCCGGAGCGTTTCTTCGACCGTGAGAGCAGCTGGCTGGACTTCAACACCCGCGTGCTGGAGCTGGCGGAGGACCCGAACCTGTTCCTGCTGGAGCGTCTGAACTTCCTGTCGATTGTGGCCTCTAACCTGGACGAGTTCTTCATGGTGCGTGTGGCGGGTCTGAAGCGTCGCATTGCGACCGGTCTGGCGGTTCCTTCGGCTGCCGGTCTGAGCCCCGAGGAGCAGATGGAAGAGATTGCTGAACGCGCTCACCAGCTGCAGGCTCGTCACGCTGATGTGTTCCACAACCAGGTGCTGCCGGCTCTGGAGGAGCAGAACATCCGCATTGTGGGTTGGAACGACCTGGATGCGGATGCTAAGCAGCGTCTGCGTCAGGATTTCATGCGCGACATTTTCCCGATTCTGACTCCGCTGGCGGTTGACCCGGCGCATCCCTTCCCCTACATTTCGGGTCTGTCGCTGAACCTTGCGGTGCTGGTGCGTAACCCGCAGACCGGCAAGGAGCTGTTCGCGCGCGTGAAGGTGCCCGATCAGCTGGACCGTATGGTCTCTGTGGATGGTTCGCGCGCCGCCAACACTGCGGGCCGCGAGAGCCGCTACATTGCTCTGGAAGACATCATTGCTGAGCACCTGGATACCCTCTTCCCGGGCATGGAGGTTGTGGAGCACCACGTCTTCCGCGTGACCCGTAACGAGGATCTTGAGGTGGAAGAGGACGATGCAGAGAACCTGCTGAAGGCTCTGGAGAAGGAGCTTCTGCGCCGTCGTTTCGGTCCGCCGGTCCGACTGGAGGTTGAGGACACCATCAACCCGACCATCCTGGATCTGCTGATTTCTGAGCTGAACATTGACGAGTCCGAGGTGTACCGCCTGCCGGCTCCGCTGGATTTGCGCGGCATGAGTGCGATTGTTCGCGCGAACCGCCCGGCTCTGCACTACCCCAAGCACATTGCGCACACTTCCCGCTGGCTCAATGCTACCGAGACTGCGAAGGCTGCAGACGTTTTCGCTGCCGCCCGCGACCACGACGTGTTGCTGCACCACCCGTACGATTCCTTCGCGACCAGTGTGCAGGCGTTCTTGGCGCAGGCTGCCGCTGACCCGCGTGTTCAGGCGATTAAGCAGACCCTGTACCGTACCAGTGGCGACTCCCCCATCGTGGATGCGCTGATTGAGGCGGCTGAGGCTGGCAAGCAGGTTGTGGCGCTGGTGGAGATTAAGGCTCGCTTTGATGAGGAAGCCAACATCTCCTGGGCTCGTAAGCTGGAGCGCGCTGGCGTGCACGTGGTGTACGGCATCGTGGGTTTGAAGACTCACTGCAAGCTGTCGCTGGTGGTGCGCCGCGAGGGTAACCACCTGCGTCGTTACGCTCATATTGGTACCGGTAACTACCACCCGTCGACCGCTCGTTTCTACGAGGATTTGGGTCTGATTACCTGTGACGAGCAGATTTGTGAGGATGTCTCCCGCCTGTTCAACCAGCTGTCCGGTTACGCGCCGAAGACCAACTACCAGTCGCTGCTGGTGGCGCCGCGTACTCTGCGTAGCGGCCTGATTGAGTGCATTGATCAGGAGATTGAGAACCACAAGGCTGGCCGCCCTGCGAAGATTCAGTTCAAGTGCAATTCCATGGTGGATGAGGCCATCATCGATTCGCTGTACCGCGCATCGCAGGCTGGTGTGCCGGTGGATGTGGTGGTTCGCGGTATTTGCGCTCTACGCCCGGGCGTTAAGGGTCTGAGCGAGAATATTCGCGTCCGTTCTGTGCTGGGTCGTTTCTTGGAGCACTCGCGCGTGTTTGCTTTTGAGAATGGTGGCGATCCGATTGTCTACATTGGCTCTGCCGACATGATGCACCGTAACCTTGACCGCCGTATTGAGGCTCTGGTACCGGTGAAGGATCCGCGCCACGTGAAGTATCTGCGTGATATGTTCACCATCTACATGAGTGATTCTTCGCGTACTTGGCACCTGGATTCTGAGGGTAACTGGACCCGCCACGACACCGACGATCAGGGCAACCCGCTGCAGGATGTGCAGTCGTACTACCTGAGCTCGCGTTCCCGTAAGAACGTGGTGGATAAGGTCTAAGGAAGTACCGCTGACCTACCGGTGATTTCTGGTTGTGAACCCCGTCTGTTCTCGCGCTTTATGGCGTGGGGCAGGCGGGGTTTTCCGCGTGTCGTGCAAAAACGTGCGGTGGACTAGTGCACTTAGCGCAAAAGTGAACAACAGGTTACGTTGAGATTACAACTTGACGCTTCTCTCCCCTACAATTAGACGCGGAGCATGGTGCCCTCTGGCATTGTGCACAAGCCTAGCGAAGAGGTTCAGAGAGAGATATGGCACCGCTGGATTCCCCCTCCATCTACTACTCGGCACGACGTTTTGACGCGGTCAACAGCATTGACCGTTCCCCCGCGAACACTGCGGATATTGTTGCTTCTGGCGCACTGATTTGGCGTATGCGCGATGGTGCGCTTGAGGTCCTGATCATTCACCGCCCTCGTTATGACGACTGGTCCTGGCCTAAGGGCAAGCAGGATCCGGGCGAGTCCCTTGCTGAGACCGCTATTCGTGAGATTCGCGAAGAGGTCGGTCTGCAGGTTGTTCTGGGTGTGCCCCTGGCGGTGACTTCCTACCCGGTGGGTGGCCGTCCGAAGGATGTTTTCTACTGGGCTGCTGAACTGCCCGACGGTGCCCGCGCCCTGGCTGATGAGGGTGAAGTGGATGAGCTGCGCTGGGTAACCACTGACGTGGCTCGCGCTCTGCTGACTAACGAGGATGATTTGGCGCCTCTGGAATCTCTGGAAGCCCTGGCTGAGGCGGATGCACTACGTACCCGCCCGATTCTCATTGCCCGCCACGCGAAGGCTAAGCCGCGTTCGAACTGGGCTGCTGCTGAGGATGACCGTCCGCTCGCGGCGACCGGCAAGCGTCAGGCGCTGGCTTCTAGCCGTCTCTTTGCGGCGTGGGCTCCGAGCCGTATTATTTCTTCCCCGTGGCTGCGTTGCGTTCAGACCGTGACCCCGTACTCGGTGGATTACGGTGTATCGGTGAAGGAGAAGAAGTCCCTGTCGGAGGCTGGCGCTCAGCGTCACCCGGCGCGTGTTGCCCGTGTGGTGGCGTCGCTGTTCGATAAGGATTCTTCCTCGCTGCTGTGCACTCACCGCCCGGTGCTGCCCCAGGTGATGGATGTTCTACGTGACTACCTGTTTGAGGGTTCCGCGGAGGTTCTTCCGACTGAGGACCCGTACCTGGAGCCTGGCGATGCCCTGGTTCTGCAGGTGACTGAGGGCGATAACCCGCGTATTGTCTCGGTGGAGCGTGTACGCGCGGCTCTGGACTAGCATCCATATACTTTGATCTTCTAACAGCGAGCGCGCTGGGCTTTATGCTCAGCGCGTTTGCTCTACCTGCGCCCATTCGGGGGTTTTACAATAGAGGGGCGGTTGATTTGTGACCGTCTCTCACGTCTACTGACAGGATTCAAGGTTTTTCTTATGACTCACGCAATCCCCACTCCCTATGAAGATCTTCTGCGCGAAATCCTCGAGGAGAACAAGGACGCCATCGCGGCGGATGCGCAGCGTTCCGACCGTACCGGCACCGGCACTTTCGGCGTGTTTGGCCGTCAGATGCGTTTTGACCTGCGTGAGTCGTTCCCGCTGATTACCACCAAGCGCGTACACTTCAAGTCTGTTGCCATTGAACTGTTGTGGTTCTTGCGCGGTTCGTCGAACGTGCGCTGGTTGCAGGAGCGCGGCGTGACCATTTGGGATGAGTGGGCTGATGAGAACGGCGATTTGGGCCCGGTGTACGGCGTGCAGTGGCGTTCCTGGCCGACCCCCGACGGTGGCACGATTGACCAGATTGCGAAGGTTATCGATTCGTTGAAGAATAACCCGAGCTCGCGCCGCCATATTGTTTCGGCGTGGAACCCTGCCGAGGTGGACAACATGGCGCTTCCGCCCTGCCACGCACTCTTCCAGTTCTACGTGCACGAGCGCCCGGACGGTGTGAAGGAGCTGTCCTGCCAGCTGTACCAGCGTAGCGCGGACATGTTCCTGGGCGTGCCCTTCAACATCGCCTCCTACGCCCTGCTGACCTACCTGATTGCCGAAGAGGTGGGCATGGAGCCGGGCGAGTTCGTGTGGACCGGCGGCGACTGCCACATCTACTCGAACCACCTGGAGCAGGTGAAGAAGCAGCTGGGCTACGGTACCGACCCGGAGGGTAACCCCTACCCGCCGCGCGAACCCTACCCCTACCCGAAGCTCGTCATTAAGACGAAGAAGCCTTCTATTTTCGATTACGAGTATGAAGACTTTGAGCTGGTGGATTACAAGCACCACCCCGGTATTGCCGCCCCGATTGCGGTCTAACTGCAGGTAACGAGGAGGCATGATGTTTCGTCTGGGCGCTATTTGGGCTCAAACTGATGCCGGCATCATTGGTCGTGACGGGGATATGCCCTGGTACGCGCCGGAGGATTTGGCGCACTTCAAGAAGGTGACGCTGGGCGCTCCGGTGATTATGGGTCGCCGCACCTGGGAGTCGTTCCCGCCGCGTTTTCGCCCCCTGCCGGGCCGTACGAATATTGTGATTAGCCGTTCGGTTACCGAGGCGGAAGAACGCGACGGTGCCCTGTGGGTTCCTTCGCTGGATGCGGCGCTGTACGCGGCTCGTGACGCTGCGGGCGCGCCGGTCGAAGCTACCCCCGCAGATACCGCCGCGGTTGATGCTTGGATTATTGGTGGCGGCTCCGTCTACGCGGAGGCGCTCTCCCGCACCGACCTGCCCGCCTTCGGTCGGGTGAAGACGGTGGAGCGGACCCTCTTCTACTGCCAGGAAGGTAACGAGATTACCGGCGATACGCGAGCGCCCGAACTGCAGCTTGCAAATTCTGCGGGTAGCTACGAAGGCGGCTCACCGAACGGGTGCTGGCGGGTCACCTCCGAGAGTGCATGGGAGAATAGCGAGAAGGGTTACCTGCTCGATGAGTCGGGCACGAAGAACCCCATGTACTTCTCGTTCCAGCGGCTCGAACGTATCTAGTTCAAGCTTCCCTCGTTCACTCGCTGATATAGACATGCATTTCAAGCCTGCGGCTACTCCCCTCCCGGAGTGCCGCGGGCTTGAGTGTTTAACGCACCCTATTGCGGCCCCCTGCTGACCCGTCTGTTCATCTCCATCTGAGCGCCCCTATTGCAGTGGGCACCTGCGCAGATTATTCCGTTCCGAATATCAAATTTTTTGTACGGTGTTAGTCCGCACCCGCCAGCCTGAGAGTACACTGGGAACCATGAACTTTAATCCCGGTGACTCTGTAGGTTTTGTTGGCTGGCGCGGCATGGTGGGCTCCGTCCTCATGAAGCGCATGGTTGAGGAAGGCGACTTCGAGGGCATTACCCCCGTCTTCTTCACTACCTCTAATGTTGGTGGCGCTGCGCCCACCTTCGACGGCGTAATTGAGCCGTCCGAACTGAAGGACGCATACGACATTGATGAGCTGCGTAAGCACTCGATTATTGTGACCGCTCAGGGCGGTGGCTACACCGAGGCTGTGCACCCAAAGCTGCGTGCAGCCGGCTGGGACGGCCTGTGGATTGATGCCGCTTCCACCCTGCGTATGAACGATGACTCCATCATCGTGCTGGACCCCATTAACCGCGACGTCATCGACCGCGGCCTGGCATCCGGCGTGAAGGACTTCGTCGGCGGTAACTGCACCGTCTCCTGCCTGCTGATGGGCCTGGGCGGCCTCTTCAAGAACGACCTGGTCGAGTGGGCTACCTCCATGACCTACCAGGCAGCGTCCGGCGGCGGTGCCCGCCACATGCGCGAGGTGCTCGCACAGTTCCGCGACCTGGGCAACGAGGTCTCCGAGGAGCTGAACGACCCCGCATCCGCAATTCTGGACATTGACCGCAAGATTCTTGCTAAGCAGCGCTCCGGTGAGCTGGATTCCTCCCAGTTCGGTGTGCCGCTCGCTGGCTCCCTGATTCCCTGGATCGACTCGGATCTGGGTAACGGCCAGTCCCGCGAAGAGTGGAAGGCTGAGGTTGAGACCAACAAGATCCTGGGCCGCTCCGAGGACGAGAAGATTACCATGGATGGTCTGTGCGTCCGCATCGCTGCGATGCGCTCGCACTCTCAGGCGCTGACCATCAAGCTTAAGAAGGACCTGCCGCTCGAGGAGATTGAGCGCATCATCGCTGAAGACAACCCCTGGGTTCGCTTCGTGCCGAACGAGCGTGAGGCTTCCATGGAGCAGCTGACCCCCGTGGCTGCTTCCGGTTCTCTGGAAATTCCGGTTGGTCGCGTGCGTAAGCTCGCGATGGGCCCCGAGTACATTAGCGCGTTCACCGTGGGTGACCAGCTGCTCTGGGGTGCTGCTGAGCCGATTCGCCGCATGCTGCAGATTGCTGTTGGCAAGCTCTAAAGCTCACTGACAAGCCATAAGAAAGCCCTCGCTACCGTTCTTTTCGGATGGGAGCGAGGGCTTTTTGTGCCTGCGTATAGCGCGTGTGGGGTTAGCGCTGGTTTGCGGCGGCGGCTTTGCGTTCTGCCTTGCGTGCGGCTTTGCGTTCCTTACGCTGCTGTCGCCAGGCGCGGTAGCGGTACCAGGCGGTGAGCACCACGTGCTTCATGAAAATATTGGCGCGGCGTGCCCAGGTGAATTCGGTACCCCAAATGCCCAGGCCGATGAAGATGAACAGCCAGCCGGGGCCGGGGGTGACGAGCATAATCAGTCCGGCGATGAAGCAGAAGGCGCCCACGCCGATGACGAGGGGCTTGTAGAGATGACGCATGACCGGATGCGCGTGCATACGCTCCTTGCGGGCTTCGAGCCAGCGGTGGAAGCGGCTGGTTTCGCTTTCCTTGACTTCATCTTCAATGGTTTTCAGGGGTGCTCCTTCCAAACGTGCCGTAGGTGAGTTTCACCGGGCGGCGGTGGTTAGAGAATAGCACCTACCGCTGGATGGGTGCTGTGAAAGATTTCTTCATGTTGAGATTTTTCCGTCATCTTCAAAATTTTTTCGTTTCAATAGTGTTCAAGTCGAAAGTACCTTTATACACTGTAAGGGAACAATTCGCCCGGCACTACGCCTAAACACTAAGGAAGCGACCCACTACCGTGTCCTCCTCACGTCCCGTATCAACGGACTCCCCCCGCACCAACGCTGCTGCGCCCGCTGGTAACTCTGCGCCGGCCGCTGAACGCAACGCCGCACCGACGCTCAACGAACGCCTTGAAAACCTGCCCTTCACCCACGCCCACGGCAAGCTCCTGGGTATCTCGGGTCTCGGCTGGGCGCTGGACGCCATGGACGTCGGCCTCATCTCCTTCGTTATGGCGGCGCTCATCAAGGAATGGCATCTCAGCCCCACCGAAGCCTCCTGGCTCGGATCCATCGGATTCGTCGGCATGGCACTGGGCGCAACCTTCGGCGGTCTACTCGCCGATAAGCTTGGCCGCCGCTACATCTTCGCCCTCACCCTGCTGGTGTACGGTCTGGCGACCGGCGCCTCCGCCCTGGCAACCTCCCTGGGCATGCTGCTCGTCTTCCGTTTCTTGGTCGGTCTAGGCCTGGGAGCGGAACTGCCCGTGGCATCCACCCTGATTTCTGAATTCTCGCCGCGCGCTATTCGCGGCCGCGTCGTGGTCGCTCTGGAGGCGTTCTGGGCACTGGGCTGGATCCTCGCCGCTCTCATCGGTACCTTCATCGTTCCGCAGGCGAACGGCTGGCGCTGGGCACTTGCTATCGGTCTGATTCCCGCCATCTACTCGCTCGTGGTCCGCATGGGTACCCCCGAGTCGGTGCGCTTCCTGGAGTCAGTCGGCAAGCACGACCAGGCACGCCAGGTTGTTGAACGTTTCGAGGCATCCCCCGCGCTCTTCTCCCGAACCGCCAAGAAGCAGACTGAAGATGCTTCCGCACACGGGGCGGTAGAAAGCGCCGACAACGCAGAATCCGCGAAGATTCACTCCATCTGGGCTGCAGGTCAGCGTCGCAAGACCATCGCCCTGTGCGTCATCTGGTTCTGCATCAACCTCTCCTACTACGGCGCGTTCATCTGGATTCCGGCGCTGCTGAACGCCCAGGGATTCAGCCTCGTGAAGTCCTTCGCGTTCACGCTCATCATGACCCTCGCCCAGCTGCCCGGCTACGCGGTCGCCGCCTACCTCATCGAAAAGTGGGGTCGACGCGCAACCCTGGCGGCCTTCCTGCTTGGCTCCGCGCTGGCGGCGGCTGGGTACGGCATGGCGCACGCCGAGGTATTCATCATCCTCGCCGGATGCATGCTCTCCTTCTTCAACCTGGGTGCGTGGGGTGCCCTCTACGCCCTGAGCCCGGAAATCTTCCCGACACACCTGCGCGGAACCGGAACCGGTGCCGCCGCCGGTATCGGCCGTATCGCCTCCATCGCGGCGCCGCTCATTGTGCCGCCGCTGGTCGCATTCGGTGGAACCCCGCTGCTCTTTACGCTCTTCTCCACCGCGTTCCTGGTAGCGGCAACCACCGTGTTCCTGCTGCCTGAACGCCGCGGCGAATCCCTCTAACGAGCCGCCCAGCCTACATGATGGGCTGTCCCTCCTGAACACTCTTTCCGAGCAACCAGAAGGGACAGCTCATTTGTCATTTAAGCCCCCTATCCATGCGCCACAACCTCAAACTATGAGAGGATACGTTCTATGCTCGATTCCTTCCTCTCCAGCCCCTACCGCACAGAGTTCAGCCCCTGGCCCGTAAGCGAACACTACGCCACCGAACGTGCCGGCGGCGTGCCCGAAGCCATGCTGCTGCCGGGCGAACTCACCGTGCACCGTGGCGACGGGGCAAAAATGAGCTACTACCTGGACTGGCCCGAGGACTTCAACGCATACACCCGTGCAATCATCCTGCGCCCGCGCACCAAAAACGGCTACCCGCAGGACTTTACGCTCAGCGTCGCCGTACGCGACGGTCAGGCTGTCTTCACCGCAACCGCCCTCAGCTTCTGGGAGCAGCGCGACGGCCGCCCCTATGACCGTGAGCCCATCGCCCGCGGCTACGTGGATGTCGCCTCCTACGAATCCTGCGAGGAATACGCCGGCATTTCCGCCGCGCCCACCCTCATCGGCTGGGATATCGCAGACCCCTACCCGGCACGCATGGCGCTCATCCGCGCCCTCTGCGAAGGAGTCGCCAGCAGCATCACGATGGGCACCCGAATCCTCGCGGACGGGCAGGTACAGATCGACCACAAGGACGGGGACCTACTCGCCCTGCACGTGAACGCGGTCAGCACCGTAGGCGGCATGGTCCGCGCCCTCATCATCGAGCAAGACCGCGTACCCAGCGGCGTATCTACCGGCACCTCCGAGCGTGCCGACCTGCAGACGCGCGCCTACTACGCCAACGTGCTCTCCCCCGTTCCCGGCGAGTTTGGAAATCTCGTCTGGTCCCACAGCGAGGACGCGGAATACTACCCGTACCGTCCCACGCGCCACAAGCCGATTTTCCACGCCCCCTGCCCGCCTCAGAAGCTTCCCCTGGCGATTCAGGTGCTGATGGAGCACCTGCCTGCCGCTCCGCTGGCTGCAACGCGCACAGCGCCCAAGCGCAGGCCCTACCTGCCGGGGCAGGCACGTATCTCCTCCCCTCGCCACTAGCTCAGCGGGTCAATACAACGCTTCGGGCGGCCTCTTTATCAGAGACCGCCCGAAGCGTTTATTCTGAAGCGTTTATTCTATGCGTCCTAGCGCTACGAAAGGCGAGAAGTTAAGCGTTTAGATTTCGCCGTTGACCACGACAGGCTCAGGCACCAGGGTCACGCCGAAACGTTCACGCACGCCGTCACGCACAGCGCGGGCGATAGCGAAGATATCCTCAGCGGATGCGCCGCCGCGGTTCGTAATCGCCAGGGTGTGCTTGGTCGACAGGCTCGCACGGCCCTGAGCAATCTCGCGAGACTCACCCTCCAGGCCAAAGCCCTTCTCGAAACCGGCGTGCTGAATCAGCCAAGCAGCCGAAAGCTTCACGTGATCGGGGTCCTCGACACCCGCGGTGAACGGGGAAGTCTTCACGACCACCGGGAAGTTCGGGGCGCCCTCCGGCAGGGAATCCAGGGTCGAGCGCGGAACGATCGGGTTGGTGAAGAAGGAACCGGTGGAGAAAGTGTCACGATCCTCGGGGTTGAGCACCATGCCCTTGGAGCCACGCAGCTGAAGCACCTTTTCGCGTACCAGTGCGGATTCGGCGCGCTGACCGGGCTCAACGCCCAGGCTCCTCGCCAGCTCAGCGTAACGAATCGGGGAAGACAGGCTACCGAGGGTGAACTGGAAATCAACGGTCAGCACCACGTAGCGGGGCGAGCCGTTGACGGTTGCGCGCTTGAGCACCGAGTCGCGGTAGCCGAAGCGCAGGTCTGCGCTCGCGAAGGTCTTCCGAGTGTTCTTTTCGCGGTCCCAGGTGCGTACGGAGGCGATGAACTCGCCCACCTCAACGCCGTATGCGCCGACGTTCTGCACGGGAGTTGCACCCACGGTGCCGGGAATGCCGGAGAGAGCCGCGGGGCCAACCCATTCATTCTCGATGCTGAGCTTCACGAAGTCGTCCCAGATGGTGCCTGCCTGCACGCGCACGTTCGCGCCGCCGCATGCGGGGATGGGCAGAACCTCTACGCCTTCGGAGGCGATGTGCACGACGGTTCCGTTGAAGCCTTCGTCGGAAACCAGCAGGTTGGAGCCGCCGCCCACGATGAGGACGGGTTCGCCTGCGGCGTCTGCAGCGGAGACTGCTTCGATAATTTCTGCTTCGGAGGTGGCGCGGACGTAGGTCTTAGCGGGGCCGCCTACCTGGGCGGTGGTCAGTTCGCTCAACAGCTTTTCAGTCATAGGTTAAGAATACCGGTCGTTGTGCGGGGTCAACACCCGCCACGCGTTAAAGTCACAAAAACCTTATGGTGATTTTGCCTTCATTTTCCGGCGCGCCTCCCACACAAAAGAAGCGCCACCACCCGCCGGCGAGCGCGCAGCCGAACACACAGCCGAGCATGCAAAAGCCCCGGCACCACCGCATCGCGGTAGCACCAGGGCTTTCACATAGCTACTTTCACGCGGTTATCTACCCGCACAGAAAAATCTATGCCGAGAGACGAACCACAGCCTGGCTCTTCATCAGAACCTTCTGTTCCTTGCCTTCCTCATCACGAGCGGTGACGGTCAGGTCAATGCGGGCGGTGCGCTCTTCCTCGTTCAGGGCACCCACCTTACCGCTGATGGTCAGGGCGTTCGTGGGGGTGTCGGGGTTTTCACCGCCGGGTGCATCCGCCACGGGAACGGGCTTGGTGAATCGAGTCTGGTAGTCCACAATCGCACCGGGGTCGCCTACCCAGTCGCTCACAAGCTGCACTGCGGTACCCATGGTCAGCATGCCGTGAGCGATTACGCCGGACAGGCCCACCGACTGAGCGAAGCGCTCGTTCCAGTGAATCGGGTTGAAGTCACCGGATGCGCCAGCGTAACGCACCAGCGAAGCGCGGGAGAGCTCCACGGTACGCGAACCGATGTCCTGGCCCTTTTCAAGATCTTCAAAACGCACCATTAGTTTTCCTCCTCAGCACGAACCAGCAGGGAAGAGATGCAGGTGGTGACCGGCTCGCCCTGCGCGTCAACGATTTCTTCGCGGGTGGTCAGCATTGCGCCGGCACCCATGACGCGTACGGAGTCCACGTGAACTTCGGTGCGCAGCTCATCACCGGCAACGATGGGGCGGTGGTGGGTGAAGCGCTGGTCGGCGTGCACCACGCGGGAGAAATCAATACCGGCGGAATCGTCGTTGATGAGTGCCGCGTCAGCTGCCTGCGCCAGGATAATGGCGAAGGTCGGCGGGGCAATCACATCTGCGTACCCTGCCGCGCGGGCTGCCTCAACGTCGTGGTGGAGGGGGTTTTCTGCGTGAACTGCTCGGGCAAATTCGCGGATCTTTTCACGGCCGACAACGTAGGTGTTCTCGGACGGGTAGACCCTGCCCACAATCTCAGGGTTAATGCTCATGGTTTCAGTCTACCGTTCTTATGCACAGTGTTCAGCTCGAACGCGCAGAGTGGACGCATCAGCAAACAGCCAGCATGGATGCACGCAGTATTTCTTAGCATTGTTTACCTTCTAGCGAAGGCGCCCGGCGCGCCCCTACCCCTACAGCCTGAGCAGGCGTAGACTGAATGGGTACCCGCAATCAATCAAGAAGGAAAAGTTGTGTCTTCCAACGTAAAAATTTCGGTGCTTGACCTGATGCCGCACCGCCCCGATCAGCGTCAGCACCAGACCATGCTCAACACCATCGATGCCGCCCGCGCGGCTGAGTCCTACGGCTACGAGCGTTTCTGGGTCGCTGAGCACCACAATGCCGGTTCCCTGCTGTCCTCGGCGACCGTCGTGGTCATGGCGGAGATTGCCGCCGCAACCGAGCGTATTCGCGTGGGTTCGGGAGGCATTATGCTCCCCAACCACGCACCTTACGTGGTAGCGGAGCAGTTCGGTACCCTCAACGCGTTCCATCCCGGTCGTATTGACCTGGGTGTGGGCCGTGCGCCCGGCACTGACCCGATGACCGCCGCCGCTCTACGCCGCGACGATTCTGCCGCCATGAGCTTCCCCGCCGAGGTGCAGCAGCTGCAGCGTTTCCTGGGCGAGCCCTCCCCCATGCACCGCGTGCACGCCATTCCCGGTCAGGGCTCGAAGGTGCCCCTGTACATTCTGGGTTCTTCCCTGTTCGGTGCGCAGCTTGCCGCACAGCTGGGTCTGCCCTACGCATTCGCTTCGCATTTTGCGCCCGCAATGCTGCAGGAGGCAGTGGACACCTACCGCGCGAGCTTCAAGCCCTCGGAGCATCTGGAACAGCCCTACGTCATGGTGGGTGCAACCGCGATGCTCGCCGATACCGACGAGCGAGCACGCTACCTGTACACGACGCAGCAGCAGCATTTCCTGGGTGTGGTGCGCGGCAATTTGTCTTTCGCACCTCCCGTGGAAGATATGGACGCCGTCTGGACCGACGCAGAGAAGATGCACGTTGAACGCATGACCGCTGAGGCAATCGTAGGCTCTCCCGCCACCGCGCAGGCTCGTATTGAGGACCTGGTGGCGCGCACGGGCGCTGACGAGCTTATCGTCATGACCGAGGCGTGGGAGCACGAGGACCGCCTGCGCTCCTACGAGCTGCTGTCCCAGCTGCCGGTGGTGCGCCGCGCCTCCTAACGCTTAGATCAGAGCATAAAGACGAAGCCCCCGAGTTTTTCTCGGGGGCTTTGCTATATCCGGTATAGAGCCCGTGCACTAAGCGCCTGCAGACCGGGCTTTAGGCAAACAAAATAGGTAAAACAAAAAAGCCTGCCTCCGAAGAGACAGGCTTATCTGAGCCCCGACCGGGAATCGATCCCGGGACCTCCATCTTACCAAGATGGCGCTCTACCACTGAGCTATCGGGGCGTAGCGGTGGACGGGCTCGATCCGTCGACCTCACGATTATGAGTCGTGCGCTCTAACCAGCTGAGCTACACCGCCACATCATTAATACGTGCTCTCGCATGAATTAATGAGAGAGCCCCGACCGGGAATCGATCCCGGGACC